>JBMDXV010000125.1:0-4570 GCA_048594525.1 Gammaproteobacteria bacterium
TTTATGTCGGGACGGATGAGGAGAGTGTACGCAAGCAGCATCACATTCCGGACTCGGTTCAGTTAAAGCAGGATGAAGATGTGCTCGACACTTGGTTTTCTTCAGCGCTCTGGCCTTTTTCAACCTTAGGTTGGCCTGAAGCAACGCCGGATTTAAGTGCTTTTTATCCGACGTCTGTTCTGGTCACGGGCTTTGATATCATCTTTTTCTGGGTGGCGCGCATGATCATGTTTGGCTTGCATTTTACCAAACAGGTACCTTTTAAAACGGTTTATATCCACGGCCTGATTCGCGATCAGGATGGGCAGAAGATGTCAAAATCCAAGGGTAATGTCCTTGATCCTGTTGATTTAATTGATGGGATTCATCTGAAAAGCCTGGTAGCCAAACGCAGTTCCGGCATGATGCAGGAGAGCTTAAAAGCCAAAGTCATCAAAGCGACTGAAAAACAATTTCCGGACGGCATCGAATCCTATGGCACCGACGCGCTGCGCTTTACATTTGCAGCCATGGCCTCGCCGACGCGGGATATCAATTTTAATACCAAGCGCTTGGAAGGCTACCGTAATTTTTGTAATAAGCTCTGGAATGCGGCGCGTTTTATCCTACTCAATTTTAGTGAAGCAGAAACGGGTTCGATGATGGATCAAGGCGATGTCCTCAAACGAGAGCGGGGGGATGTGAGTACCAATCAAAACATTCATCGTTATTTTGAAGCCCGCTTAAATGAGGTGGTGAAAAACGTGCACCAGGCGATGGACACCTATCGCTTTGACCTCATGGCGCAGGGGCTCTATGACTTTTTCTGGAATGAATATTGCGACTGGTATCTTGAACTCAGTAAAGTCATGCTCCACGCGCATTCCGTCAGCGCTGAGGAAAAAGCGCATACGAGCCAGGTGCTCCTCCGCATGTTTGAAAAAATCCTGCGTCTGTTGCATCCCACCATCCCTTTCATTACCGAGGAAATTTGGCAAACGATCAAGGGGCCACTGGGTATAAAAAGCGATTCGATTATGACGGAGCCTTATCCGCAGGTCTTGAACCTTCAAAGCCTACAAAACTGGAATTTCACGCCGTGGTTACAAGCCCTCATCACGCGGATTCGAACCATTCGGTCTGAAAAAAATGTACATCCCGGCAAGATGTTGCCCCTGTATTTTGAGGGAAAACTTGACTTTGCAGTGGATCACTTTCTCGGCTACTTGAAAATGCTCGCAAAAGTAGAGCGTGTTGAACCAATGCAAGAGGCTTATTTGCAGACTTCACAACGGTTTACACTGGATGAAAATTCCGGCGTTTTAACGCTTTACTTGGGAGAAGTGGTCGATCTCGCGGCTGAAAAATTACGGATTGAAAAGGAAGTCGCCAGCCTTGAGTCAGAAATCATGAACGTATCAGCCAAACTTGAAAATGCTGATTTTGCGAACAAAGCACCGCCCGCGATCGTCGAAAAAGAAAAAAATCGTCTTACAAATCTGGAGTTAAAAAAATCGCTTTTAAACAAAGGCTTATCTTTGTTGAGCTAAGGTTTTTCAGGGCCTGAAATAGCGATTTTTCTTGACTTTGCTCAAAGGGGGCTGTATACTATTCTGTCCTAAATGGAGGAATTTTAATGCACATGACTTTTTTCGGTTTACTCAATCTGCCCTGGTGGGGATATGTGGTTTATACCCTTATCATGACCCACATCACCATGATTGCCATTAGCCTATATTTACACCGCTCTCAGGCGCATCGTGCTGTCGATTTGCATCCGGCGGTATCGCATTTCTTTCGCTTCTGGCTCTGGCTGACGACGGGGATGAAAACCAAAGAGTGGGTGGCGGTGCATCGCAAACATCATGCTAAATGTGAAACAGCTGAAGATCCCCATAGTCCTGTTGTTGAAGGGATTCTCACGGTTTTATTTGAGGGTACTGAGCTTTACCGTCATGCTAAAAAAGATCCGGATACTTTGGCGCGTTATGCTAAGGGAACGCCTGACGACTGGGTCGAAAAAAATGTCTATTCCGCGCAATTCATGCGGGGTAAACAGGGTGTGGCCTTGCTTCTTCTCGTTAATTTACTGCTCCTGGGTGTGCCCGGCTTGATTGTGTGGGCGATTCAACTTGCCTGGACGCCTTTCTTCGCGGCCGGTATTATTAATGGAGTGGGCCATTATTTCGGCTACCGTAATTTTGAATGTCCGGATGCGGCGCGAAACATTATTCCGTTCGGGATTCTGGTCTGTGGAGAAGAGCTCCACAACAATCATCACACCTATGGCAATTCGGCGAAGCTCTCTGTGAAGGCCTGGGAGTTTGATATTGGTTGGATGTACATCAAAACCTTAAGTTTTTTCAAATTGGCTCAGCCCAAACGTATTCCGGTAGAACTTTGTGAAACCGAAACGCCCAATGAGCACATTGATTTTCATGCTATTGAAGCGATTGTAAACAACAAGATTGCAGTATTTTCAAGATATACCAAAGAAGTGATCAGCCCCTCCCTCAAACAGGCTGCCTTGTGTTTTAGAACCAAGCGCCTCTTGAAGCGTAATCCTGCGTTATTGAACATGAAAGAGCAGCAGCAAATCTCCACCATTTTAAAGCATTCACAGGAGTTAAAAGTGGTGTGTGGTTTTCGCGATCACCTCGATCAAATTTGGTCGAAGCCCGCCACGAATAATCACGAACTCATGGCGGCTTTTCAGGATTGGTGTAAAGAGGCTGAGAAAACCAAGATTCATCGCTTGGAGCATTTTGCACGTAAAATAAAGTCATATCGCTTGAAAAAAGTAATGGTGTAAGACAGGTATATTATGAAGTGGCTTGCCAATTTAATTCATTCCATTGATCGTAAAAATAGGCACTATATCAGCGAGGCTGACCGCATGTTAAAAGACTTTGATGAATCCCATCCCTTTCTTTCAGCGTCTCAGCAGAAAGAAATTAAAAAGTATGATAACCTCTTTCGACGAGAAGTTCAGTCCCGCATTAAGTGGGATTGAGTTATTAATGTGAACCCCGATCTTAAAACTGAAATTCTGGTCAACATTACTTCTTACGAGACCCGAGTCGCTATCATTGAAAATGGCGTACTCCAGGAAATTCATTTTGAACGTAAAAAGCAAAAGGGCATTGTAGGCAATATTTATTGGGGCAAAGTCATTCGGGTTTTGCCTGGGATTGAAGCGGCTTTTGTCGATATTGGTTTGGACAAGGCGGGCTTTCTGCATTTAGCGGATATTTTACCCTTGAAAACTGAAATGACAGCCCTCAATACGCAAGTGTTTAATATTCAAGACGGGTTGCATGAGGGGGATGAATTTCTGGTGCAGGTCATGAAAGATCCATTGGGTTCGAAAGGCGCCCGATTAACGAAACATTTATCACTTGCTTCTCGATATCTTGTTTATATGCCGGATCTACCTGAAATTGGGATTTCGACTCGCCTTGAGGCCTTGCCTGAGCGTGCGCGGCTTAAATCTATCCTCGAAGTTATTTTGGGAGAATCTTCAAAAGGATTTATTATTCGGACTGCGGCTGAGGATGCGAGTAAGGAAACCCTGGCGCGAGACCGGGCGTTTTTGGAAAAGCTCTGGCAGGATATTCATCAGAAAGCAAAAACGCGCAAAGTCGGGCAGCTAATTTATGAGGATTTGGCTTTAAGTGAAAAAGTCATTCGTGATTTTGTGAGTGCTTCTGTTGAAAAAATTCGCGTAGATGACAAGGCCACGTTCACGACGCTGCAAAAATTTAGTCAACAATTTGTGCCCGAAGCAATTGAAAAGCTGGAATATGTTCGCCAAAAGACGCCCTTGTTTGAACGCTACGGGATAGAAGAGGAATTGCAACGGCATTTGAAACGCAGAGTAGAATTGAAGTCCGGCGGCTATCTTGTTATTGATCAAACCGAAGCGATGACGACAATTGATGTGAATTCAGGACGTTTTGTCAGTGCTTTATCTCATGAGGAAACCACTTATAAGACGAACCTTGAAGCAGCACAAATGATCGCTCGGCAGTTGCGGCTGCGTAACCTTGGCGGAATTATCGTGGTTGATTTTATTGATATGCATGAAGAAGAGCATCGTCAGCAAGTGTTAACCGTCTTAAACCAGGCATTTTTGCAAGATCATAGTCGTGTACAGGTGGGTCAGCTTACGGAGTTTGGCCTTGTTCAGATTATCCGTAAACGAAATCACGAAAGTTTATTGCGCAGCCTGTGTGAACTGTGTCCGGAATGTACAGGTCGAGGCATGGTCAAAACCCCGGAAACGCTGGCGTATGAAATTTGTCGTGAGCTTCAGCGTGAGGCGGCAACATATCAACCTGAAGGAGGCTTTCTCGTGATTGCATCGGATGCGCTGGTCAATTGGTGCAAGGATGAAAGCCCTGAACTTTTAGGTGAACTTGAGCGGCTCCTCGGTTTGCCGATTAAATTGAAAGCAGAGAGTCAATACACACGGGAACAGTATGATCTTGTCCCCCTCTAAAAAAGATTTCCTGTATAATAAATAAAGACGATTTTAGTTTCTTAGGAATAGTGTGTCTCAGCTTAAAAAAACATTCTTGCTCATCTGGCT
>JBMDXV010000126.1:0-5830 GCA_048594525.1 Gammaproteobacteria bacterium
AACCCTCCTTACCGAGAACCGCATCTGGAAACAACGGACAGTGGGAATTGGAGTGGTTTCTCCTGAACAAGCGCGGGCACTCGGCTTCACAGGACCGATGCTTCGCGCCTCCGGGGTGGAGTGGGATCTTCGTAAAAAACAACCTTATTCCGTTTATAGTCAGCTTGATTTCAAGATCCCGGTCGGGTCTGTGGGAGATTGTTATGATCGATATCTCGTACGCATGGCCGAGATGCGCGAATCCAATAAAATCATCCGTCAGTGTGTGGACTGGCTCCGTGCGAATCCTGGCCCCGTGATGCTGCAAGACCATAAAATCACGCCGCCGGATCGCGAAGCCATGAAAGGCAACATGGAGTCCCTGATTCATCATTTCAAACTTTTCACCGAAGGCTATTGCGTCCCTGAAGGCGAAGTCTATGTGGGCACCGAGCATCCGAAAGGGGAATTTGGGATTTACCTCATATCAGATGGTGCAAATAAACCTTTTCGTCTAAAAGTCCGTGCACCGGATTTCGCACACTTATCCGCAATGAATGAACTCATTGCAGGCCATATGCTCGCGGATGTGCCCGCCATCATCGCAACATTAGACATCGTTTTTGGGGACATTGACAGGTAAACTTATGACAACGCTCATCTCATTCTCAGCCAAAAAGGAAATAGATCACTGGCTTAAAAAATTTCCCGCAAACCAAAGGCAATCTGCTCTGTTGGCCGCGCTACATATTGTTCAGGAAGAAAATGGAGGCTTTCTTACGGAAGCCTTAATGCAGGCTGTTGCGGATTATCTGCAGATTCCCGTCATTGCCGTCCTTGAAGTCGCGACCTTTTACATGATGTATGATCTTCATCCCACTGGAAAATATAAACTTTACGTTTGCACAAATATTGCCTGCCAGCTCAGAGGCTCGGATGAAATTATGGCGCATCTCCAAAAACGGCTCAAAATCAAACAAGGCGAAACCACAAAAGATGGGCTCTTTACCCTCAAAGAATTTGAATGCCTCGGAGCCTGCACAGGCGCACCCATGATGCAGATTAATAAAGCGTATCACGAAAATCTGACACCCAAAAAAGTAGACGAGATTATTGCAACGCTCCAAAAATAAGATGAGCGTTGTTACACCCTTAACTTAAAACTCAGCGAGACGATGTAATTGTGCGTAAACGCTGCCTTTAGTATCGAGGAGATCTTGATGTGTGCCCATTTCTGCAATTTTGCCTTGATCGAGCACGACAATGCAATCCGCCTTCTCAATCGTTGAGAGCCGATGCGCAATAATAAGAATGGTACGATTCTGCCGCAAGGCTTCGAGTGCAGCCTTGACGGCGCGCTCGGATTCATTATCGAGCGCGCTCGTGGCTTCATCTAAAATCAAGATCGGTGCATTTTTTAAAATGGCCCGCGCAATGGCGAGCCTTTGTCTTTGGCCCCCTGAGAGATTAAATCCGTTTTCGCCAATTTTGGTGTGAAGTCCCTCCGGCAAACGTTGTACGAATTCCCAGGCATGCGCAGCCTTGAGCGCGGCAATCACTTCTACTTCGGTCGCACTTTCCCGATCGCCATAGGCAATATTATGATAAACACTGTCATCGAATAAGCTCACATGTTGCGAGACCATTGCAAACTGCTCACGTAAATTTTTTAATTTGAGTTCTTTGATATTGACGCCGTCGAGGAGGATTTCTCCCCGCGTCGGCTCATAAAAACGGCCGAGCAAACTCATTAGCGTTGTTTTTCCGGAACCGGACTTGCCCACAAAAGCCGTTGTTTTTCCGGCAAGCAAAGTGAGATTGATGTTTTTTAAGACTGATGATGATTCGGATTGATAATGAAAATCGACATCTTTGAAGATCAATTCTCCCCGAACGCTGGAAAGTTCACGCGTGCCTGAATCTTCTTCTGTCGGCTCGTCGAGGAGTTCAAAAATCCCTTCAGCCGAAGCTAAACCGCGCTGGATGCTGCTGTTCACCTGACTTAAATCGCGAACCGGTTTAAACGCAGCGAGCATCGCCGTGAGCATCGCCACAAAACTGCCTGCCGTCATTTCATGATGCACTCGTCCGATTGCAAAATAAATCACGAGCGCCAGCATGGCAGAGCAGATAATCTGAATGACGGGCGAACTAAACGCATCCGTCAACGTCACCTTCATTTCCTGGACAAAATTATAATGCACATTTTCACGAAATAAGCGCGTTTGCTGGGCTTCTCCCCCAAAAATTTTGACTTCCCGATAACCTAAAATACTTTCTTCTGCCGTATGCATGACGTTTCCGACAGCATTCTGAATTCGGCGAGAGAGCTTCCGAAAGCGCATGCTGACGTATCTCACCACCATGACGATGAGAGGCAAAATTAAAAAAATCAGCAACGTCAATCGCCAGCTTTGAATAAACATCACCGTCAAGAGCCCTGCCAAAAAGAAAGTTTGTTGAATGAGGATGGTAAAGGTCACCCCGGTCGCTTGAATAATCTGATCAACGTTATAGGTGAGCTTTGATAATAAACGCGCGGACGCCGCCTGATCAAAAAATTTTGCAGGCAAGCGCATAATGTGGGCGAACATTTGCTCACGAAAAATCATGACAATTTTTTTACTGATAAACCCCATAAAATAAGTGGACGCCACGCTGCCCACCCCTCGTGCAAAAAACAAGCAGATGATGATAAGGGGAAATAACGTCAAAAAATGATGGTCTCCCTTCATAAATCCTTTATCAAGAAGGGGCTTAAACAAATAAGTCGCATAAGAATCGACGCCAGCACATAAGATATTTCCAAACGCTGCAATGATAATGGCGGGCCAGAACGGCAAGACATATTTTAAAAGTCGTCCATACAATTTAAAACTTTTTTTAGCCACGCGACATTCTACTTTTTTTCAAAACAGCGCTCATTTTAATAGGAAAATGAGAGTCTGAGAAGTTAAATCTTTTCAATGAAAGCCACGCAAGCCCTCGCACCGCTCTTTGTACACCTTTGCGACAGGCCCCCAGCGCCTACTTTATTCGCTATACGTGCACCTCCTTCTTATCTACTTTTTGGTCTTTATGAAGCCCATGACCGCGGCTCCCCTCCTTTTGATTAGTATCAAAAAATGGGGTAGTATTTTTCCTATTCTGATAAACTATGGTTACTTCAACCGCTATGGTTAACAACATAGCGGCTCCCCACACAGCCAGACCGATTGGCCCAAACGCTGCCGCTATAAAAAAAGTACACACACCCATTACTAAGGTTGAAGCCGCACATCCCCCTATTATCATATTGGATTCCGTGCGTGTCGCAGGCCTCAGTTGAAAAGCAGTTTTCCCCGCATTATTTTGACAATGGAAGTAGCTATTCTCCCCTTTAAAATGCGTCACTAAATCTGCATAACCCTCCCTGTCAGCGTTCTTAGCCAGAAGATGAGCTATATTATTTCCCTCTTTATCCCCCATTAAATGCCAGCCTGGTGCCTTTTGACGGAAAGCTTCTTTTATCTCATTTTCGAGAGCAGGCTTGAATTGTAGACGTTTAAGAAGTGTGTCCGCAGAAATTTGTCCCAAGGCGAGAGATGCATCAAACTCTACAGTTCCCTTTTCTTCGAGGTCTTGGAGTAGTTTCTGTGAGTTTTTTGCACCGAGAAGCGCAATTTGTGTTAGCCTCTTTGTTGTTTTTGCATAATTTTTATCGGGCACCCCTTTTCCCTCCAACGTCACATAGGGTGCCACGCGACTTGCCATCCCATGCACATATTGATTCAAATGAAGTTTAACGTTACTTGGTAACAATGCAGGGTTAGCCTCAAAAAAAGCTTTCAGTTTTTCTAGAATGTCTAGCCTATCATCAAAGAAATCGAAATGGATTATTTTTCCAGGATTTTGAGTTGCAACATAATGTACTTGTGCATAAATAAGTAAAATTTTCGACTTATCCAAGGGAGCATGGTTAGAAAAGTTTTTAGCATCGTTAGAACCTGCTTGCATCCGAGGTCTTTTTTGTATTTCCTGATAAGCAGTGCCAGGAATTAAATCATTATAAATATCTGCCAATAGAAATGAGTCAAAGTCGCCCTTGAGTTTCTCAGCAACAGCTTGAAGCGGTGGAAAGCAAGAGCCTGTCAAACGGGCGCTACCATTGTCACAATCTAAATAATCTGATTGTCTATTACTTCCACACAAAACTTCTATAGGTATACTTCCCTTCTGAAGATTTTGAATATAGTCTAGAAGAGGCTGGTTATGTTCACATATTAAGTCTGCCGGAATATTGTTTCTTCTCTCAGGGAAGCGCTTATCTCTTCCATTAAAGTCAATGCCTTTTCCCTCCATCGCTAAACGGATAGGCTGGGTTTTTTGAGTACAATCGGGAAGCAGACAGTTATCAGCATCTATAGAAACGACCCTCATCTCTAAGTCATTAGCGCCTAAATTCAAGTGATCAAGCGATGCGTTGCTAGATAATGCAGCATCAACACTGGAATACCCCCCTTCGTTACCAATCATGGCGTGGGGATCTGCACAGTTAGTGCAAGCGTTTATCACTTTTGCACCACTGAGTAGGCTTGGCGGTGGAGCAAATGCATCATCTGTTTCACTAGAGCCTGCACCCCCCCATTCCAAGCCTAGCTCCTTCACAACGTTTTCGATTTCAGATAAAACTGTTTTTATTTCAGTATTGCTGCTCTCACTAAAGGGTAGTTGTAAACGGCCCACTTTGCCCAATACTTGTTTGCGCTGTTCTTCTGATAACTGCTGAATTTCTTGCAATGCTTTTAAAATACCTTTTAAGCGGGCACATTCGAGTTTATGCTGCTTATCTGCCTTATCTGAACCATTGATTATACCGCTCGCAAAAAAACCCATTCCCGCTTTTAAAAACCTGAAATTGATTTTGGCCGCTGCTTCTATTTGAGTACCCTGGACAACAACAGCATTCAAGGCTTCCGTGAATTCCTTTTCGATCGCCATGGCAACAAGCGATAAATCAAGTTGACCTGATACGCCATTCCAAGATACCTCTAGTCTATTGTCAGAGCATTCTGGCCTAAAATAGTTATACACCGCTTGAAACGTCTGTTCTTGCCAAGCTTTGTAGTTCTCAGGTAACTTAGGGTCGCTCTGGTTGGAGGGGTAAAAAAACAGTCCCCCACTGTTGCGATAGTCTCCTTGCCACTGTAATCCTGCTTGATCAACTAAGATTAACGCTTGTTTATACCTTTTTTTTGCAGAGGTCTTTTTTGGATAGCCTCCATAAGTATGAGCCTGAATGATTCCAGAAACTGCTGTACTTTTGACCAAGCAACGCAATATTGCAATCTGATTATCGGTTAACAAGCCATTATAAAGGGCTGTATTCATTACACCGTCAGTATTTTTTTCTTCACAACGCGCGAGTATTTGCAACTCTCGTGCCGTTAGCTGAGAGGCAAGCTGTGGAAAGGTTTCGCGCTTATTTGTGTAAGGATTTGTAAAAGAAGCTCCCAATATCGGGCTATCTTTCAATAATGCTTGAAATGCTGTTAATGTTTCTGGAGAACAATGTAATTGTACTTGCCCTGCCAGTGGAGGGGGGCTGCTTTTCTTCTTATTATTGCCCTTAAAAGCTTTGCATTTTTTAATGGTGATTTCTTTTTGATCATGTGCATTCATTTTTATTAATAAATTTGTAATTATAAGTGAATTCAATTATATCATAATAAAATTAAAAAATACAGAGGCACTTGCAAAATTCCTCAAACGAGTGGATTTATTGATTTAAAAATAATAATTTTTAAGAGTAATTAACAGTCTTAATGCAGAATAAGTACTGGATTTAACGTATAATAAGTCCTTTTTAATA
>JBMDXV010000127.1:0-8026 GCA_048594525.1 Gammaproteobacteria bacterium
ATACGCGCTCACGCTCAACGTCCACACCCAGGATCACCGCTTTCACCACATCCCCTTTCTTGAAGGTTTTTACTGCTTCTTCTCCCGGCTTATCCCAGGATAAATCAGACAAATGAATCAATCCATCAATATTCCCTTCCAAGCCAATGAACACACCAAAATCAGTAATGGATTTAATGGCACCTGAAACCTCATCCCCTTTCTTGAATTTTTCTGCAAAAATATTCCACGGGTTATCCTGACATTGTTTCAACCCTAATGAAATGCGGCGACGCTCGGGATCAACGTCAAGCACCATCACCTCAACTTCCTGACCCAGTGAAACAATCTTGCCGGGATTCACATTTTTATTGCTCCAATCCATTTCAGAGACGTGAACGAGCCCTTCAATGCCTTCAGCAATTTCAACAAAACAACCGTAATCTGCAATATTAGTCACCACACCCTTTAAACGCTTGCCTTCAGGGAAGCGGTCTGCAAAATTCACCCAAGGGTCACCTGACAATTGCTTCATCCCAAGAGAAACACGGTTTTTCTCGCGTTCAAATTTCAGGACTAATACATCAATTTCATCGCCCACTTGAATCATTTCGGAAGGATGCTTAATGCGTTTCCAGGACATATCGGTAATATGTAATAAACCGTCAATCCCCCCTAAATCCACGAAGGCACCATAATCCGTGAGGTTTTTGACCACACCGCGAATATTCTGACCTTCATGCAGACTCTCTAACAGTGCATCGCGTTCCGCACTGCCTTCTTCTTCAATGACCGCACGGCGTGAAACGACAATGTTATTGCGCTTGTGATCGACTTTTACCACTTTAAAATCAAGGAGCTTATTCTCAAGGTGAGCCGTATCTTTTAAAGGACGGGTATCGAGGAGTGACGCGGGCAAGAAGGCGCGGATATTATCGACTTCAACGGTAAAGCCGCCTTTGACTTTGGCAATAATGGTTCCTTGTACGGATACCGCGCTGACCGACGCTTCTTCTAAACGTTTCCAAGCCTCAAGACGTTTTGCTTTTTCTCTCGAAAGACGGGTTTCACCTGTGCTATCTTCTAAGGCATCGAGGGCCACTTCGACAAGATCACCGACCTTGACACTCAAGGTGCCATCCGCATCTCTAAATTGATCTGCCGGGATCACGGCTTCTGATTTCAATCCCGCATCTACAATAACGTGACTGTGGTCAATCTTCACCACCATTGCACGAATCAATGTGCCTTCTTGCATCTGCAAGCCTTTAAAACTTTCTTCTAAGAGTTCAGCAAAACTTTGTGACATTATGAGTTCCTGTGGTTCTGCGCCATCCAAAACCGGTTCGTTAATAATATGTTAGATCAGGCTGTTATTTCATTTCCTAATCCTGCCCATACAGTTGTAAAGACGTCCTCAACCGTTAAGTTTGAGGTATCGATCACCACTGCCTCTTTTGCAGGCCTTAAAGGACGGACGGTTCGGGTGCGATCCCGCTCATCCCGCTCTTCAATTTCCCGCAAAATATCGGCCATATTAACATGAATCCCCGCGGCTTGCAATTGCTTAAAGCGACGGCGCGCGCGCTCTTGTACACTTGCAGTTAAGAAAAACTTATACTTCGCCTCAGGGAAAATTTCAGTCCCCATATCCCGTCCATCTGCAACCAGCCCCGGCGCTTTGGCAAAACTCCGTTGCAAAGCCTCCAAAGCTTCCCGCACCGGAAGTGAGGCTGCGACTTTAGAAGCAAGGTTGCCCATCTCTTCCCGACGAATCAGGTCCGTTACATTTTCTTCTTCAAAAAACACAGCATCCCCCACAAATCGCACGGGAAGGACACGAGCGAGCTCTGACACTTTCGCGTCTGTAGGCAAAACCCCTGCTTTTTGACTTGCATATGCTGTCAAGCGATATAAGAGTCCACTATCCAAAAAATGCCAATCGAGATGTGCGGCAAGCATTTTACTAATCGTTCCTTTACCAACACCACTTGGGCCGTCGATGGTGATAATTGGGGGAAAATGCGGCTTATATGTTGACATCAGTTAAAATGATCCGGACCATGATATTAAGCTCAGCTTTATAAACGGGAGAGAATAGCCTTGTCAATCACAACAGGCATTGTCATGTGTGCTGCGCATTAGCACTGCTTCAAAAAACCTGTATAATTCAGAATACTTTTTTTTGATTAAGGAAAGCCCATGTCACGTGGAACATTAAACAAAGTGATTTTAATCGGCCGAGTGGGTGCAGACCCCGAAGTACGGTATATGCCAAGCGGGAACGCCGTGGCTAACGTTCGCCTTGCAACGAATGAAACCTATAAAGATAAAACGACGGGTCAAAATCAAGACCTGACGGAATGGCATCGTGTGGTGATGTATGGGAAGCTCGCTGAAATTGTCGGCCAGTATGTGCAAAAGGGCAAATTAATTTACATTGAGGGCCGCATTCGTACCAATAAGTGGCAAGACCAAAGCGGCCAAGACCGCTATACCACTGAGATCATCGCTAACGAGATGCAACTCTTGGGGGGCGGAAATCGTGAAGAGAGTGGCAATTTTACTCAGTCTGCCAACCCGGCTAAGCAAAATATGTCTCCTTCCTCAAACACTGAATCCTCAGATATGAATCTTGATAATAAGTTTGAAGATGACGAGATTCCTTTCTAAATTTCTCGATCCTCACTTTAGAAAATTCATGCTCCAACTGCTGACTGTAACGATTTTATGCGTTATAGCTTACTTTTGGCTGGATCGTCCACTTGCTATCCTGATGACCCATGCGCATAAATTAGGGGCACTTGGAAGTTATAGTTTTACGGATAATCTAACGACGCTAGCCTACGCGTGTATCTTAATTGTTATGGCATTTTATGCTTATAAACGACTGGTAAATCACGAATCGAGCCGCCTAGTTGCAACAGCCGGGGGAATTTCATTCGCTGTGCCGATTGCTTTTTTTGTCAAAACCCAACTCCAATATATTTTAGGCAGAATGCCTGTTCGCTACGGGACAACTAATTTACTTTTATTTGTTAGGAATTCTAAAGCCTATGGTTTTCAACTCCTTGCGGGAGGAGGGAGCTTTCCCTCCGGACATATGTGTGTGTTTACTTCTTGTTTGCTCATGATTTCTTTTTATTATCCAAAATCAAGAGTGTATATTTTATCCATCCTCAGTGCACTTGCCTTTATTTTGATTTTTGATAACTATCATTTTTTAAGTGATGTGATTGCAGGCACTTATCTTGGCTATATTATCGCGAAAATTACCTATAAACTCGAAACCTAAATCTAACAAATTTTCCCTAATTTATCGCAATCAGGTTGAATGCCCGGGGCTAAAATTTCTCTGATTTTTCCATAGATGAATAAAACTTGTGTCGCATATCGACTATTTAAAGCAGGCGTGTGAGAGTGATAATTCCCGATTGCTTTGAAGAGATCAGGGGTATTCGTAATATTTTGCTTTAAAATCCAGGTTCCCACCATCACATTTTCACAGGCATCAAACTGAAGCTGTTGTGCGGAGGTATTAAACTGGATCAACTTACTGAGCCAGGACGAATTAATTTGCATGACGCCATAATCAAACGTGCCATTTGTATTAGCCATAGCAATTCCGTTTCGCCCGCCTTCCACGAAAATAATCGCTAAAATTAATTCTGCCGGCACAGCATAAGTGACCGCCGCATCATTCACACAACTAATCGGCACATCATGAAAGCTCGGCACAAGCATCGGTTAGGCTCCGACGGATTGCATCAAGGCTCCCGTAAAACTCCGAAGTGTTTCAGCCATGATCACAAAATCCGCATCAAAGCGATCCGCCGCTGTTTCAGTAAAGGTATCCTTGGCCTGATCTTGAACGCCTTCTAAATACTTGAGGGATTTAATCGAAAAATCATCTTTGAGCCGAAAGCTTAATTGCTCGGTCCAGGATAGGGCTAATTCTGACACAAAGCGTCCTTCATGAATTAAGCTTTGAATATCCTCATCAAATAGGTTTTGACGTTGACAGCGAATGGTCCCACCTTCTTTAGGGTCTATGAGCACGCACTGATCATTGACTGTAAATTCAGGAGGATATTCATTGGTCTTGAGCCAATGGGTTAAGAGCGTTGTTAAAGCCTGGACTTTAGGAAGCTCAATTTTGAGGCTTCCCAATGCCTTCCTCAATAAAACCGTTATTTCTTCCGCTTTGGTGGTACTTGCCGCATCCACTGCGAGAAAGCCGCCAATCGTGTCGATGTACGCATAGGTTTTAGAAGTCTTTGAAAAAGCACGCATGACGAGTTGATGATAGACGTCTTCTTTCAAGGTTTCTTTTTCACGCTTACGGACTTTCCGGCCTTGGTTGTGCTCAATTTCAGCAATTTTTTCATCGAGGAGTTCCTTCACCACAGAGGCGGGAACGAGCTTATCTTCTCGCTGAACGCAGACTAAATGAAAGCCGCCCGCTGAATACACCAGCGGTGAATCAGCAACACCAGTAGGGGGAACAAAGCCTTGACTGGACGCGTCCACACTGCGACAGGGTAAAAAGCGATGCGCTTGTAATTTTTCCTGAAATTCCTCAGGCGAAATTGTAAATAACTCAGTGAACTTAAATAGTTGTAAATTTTTAAACCACATTTTTGATCCTTTTTATTTATTTTTGGTGATTGCTTTAACAAAGCCCGCGAGCGCCGTGCATAATCGTTGCACCTCCAATCCGTCTTCCCCTTCTACCATAATCCGTACAAGCGACTCTGTGCCGGAGGGCCGTACTAAAACGCGCCCACGCTCTCGCAGGGTGGCTTCTACCTTTCCGACTTCGGTATAAATTTTCGCCCAGTCGCGATCCTTTAACGGCGCGGACAGCGGCACATTGATCATGACCTGCGGAAACATTTTTAATCCGGCCAATAACTCCGGCAGCGTGCGCCCTGTTTCCTGCAAAACGTGCAATACCAACAAGGCTGAAACAATGCCGTCTCCGGTTGTTGAAGCGTTCAGGGAGATAATGTGACCCGAGGATTCTCCTCCCAAGTTCCAGCCTTTTTCCCGTAACATTTCCATCACATAGCGATCGCCCACTTTGGCGCGTGCAAAATGAATGCCCTCCCGCTTCAACGCGAGTTCGAGTGCGAGATTGCTCATCAACGTTCCGACCACCCCTGCGCCTTGCAAGCGCCCTTTTTCAAGTGCATCCTTCGCGATGATATACAGAATTTGATCTCCATCGACAATTTGCCCCAGGTGATCGACCATAATAATGCGATCTCCGTCTCCGTCTAGCGCCACACCCACGTGGGCGCCCTCAGCCACGACAGCCTTCTGAAGTTTTTGAGGATAGGTCGAACCGCAGTCCAGATTAATATTCAAGCCATCCGGGTGATTATGAAGCGTAATCACCTCCGCCCCGAGTTCACGCAAGATGTTAGGCGCGACATGATATGTGGCGCCGTTGGCACAATCCACCACGACTTTGAGTTTATTCAACTTCGCAAAAGGAGGGAGGGCTGCTTTACAAAACTCGGTATAACGCCCAGGGCCATCCTCAATTCTTTTGACTTTACCGATGAGCTGCGGCTCAACAACTTCGACCTCTCTCTCTAAAAAACGCTCAATTTGCATTTCCGTTTCCTCAGAGAGCTTCGCGCCTTCCTTCGAAAAAAACTTAATGCCATTGTCATAATGCGGATTATGCGAAGCACTGATGACGACACCGAGATCGGCCAATAAAGTGCGGGTGAGATGCGCCACGGCAGGCGTCGGCAAAGGCCCCAGCAAATAGACATCCATCCCCGCTGCGGTGAGCCCGGCTTCTAGCGCTGATTCAAACATATAACCGGAGCGACGCGTGTCCTTTCCAATGATCACTTTTGCGCCCGGGTGCGTTAAAGCCTTGCCTACGGCCCAGCCTAATTTTAGGGCAAAATCAGGCGTGATGGGATAGGTTCCAACCAGGCCTCTCACGCCGTCTGTGCCAAAGTATTTACGTTTATCGACCACGCCAGGCTCGCCTTGCATTTATTAGAGTTTAGTCATGATATTCAAACCCTCCCGAATGGGCAAGAGGAGATTCATAAAGCGAGGATCTTTTAAAATTCCTTCATTAAAGGTGTGAATGGCTTTCACATTTTCGTTGTCAGAATGTAAGACGTCTCCCACTTCAATCGCCAAAGCATTATCGACCACAATAAATCCCCCCCCTTTTAACTTGGGATAAATGAGATCAATGTAGTGCAAAAGCTGCTTTTTATCGGCATCCACAAAAGCAAAATCAAGCGGTGTGTCGACTGAGGCAATACAGTCCACAGCCAAGCCTTCGAAAAGACTAATCTTTGCGCCGTGCTCGCTTTGCGCAAAAAAAGACGCGGCGATGTCTAAATGCGCACCGGATTGATCACAGGTGATGACTTTGCCTTGAGCTGGCAAAGCCTCTGCCATCGACAGTGCAGAATAGCCTGTAAAGGTTCCCACATCGAGGACGTGCGTGGCCTGCATGGCACGAAGCAAAAACTGTAAAGTCCGCCCAACGAGCACACCCGAGAGCATATGGGCCCCGTGAACAGCGCGCTCGGTATATTCGCGCAAGGCTTGTAAAGTCGGGGATTCCGGCCCAGTGTGCGCTTGACAATAAACATTGATGTGAGGGTCTGTAATCATAATGCGCCGAAAAGAGTGAGGATTCAGGCGCAACAATTTAACACAATCTCTTCTCGGCTGCCATCAAGCTCGACCCTGATCTTGGGCGCAAACTTGCGATCAAAAAAATGTTCGAGCACATAGAGGGATAAGCATGGCAGGACTTTCTGACTAATCATAAAATCAACATTCCGCGCGCCAGCTTCTTTATCCTGACAATGCTGAATGAGCCAGGAAGATAGGGTTTCGTCCCACTCTAGTTCAATTTGGTATTGCTGATAAAGCCGCTCTTCCACTTTCTTGAGTTTTTGCAGCACAATCTCCAAAAGATGTGCTTCTCTTAAAGCGAGGTAGGGAATCACGGTCATTCTTGCTAACAGTGCAGGCTTAAACCAAGCGCTTAAGATAGGCCGAATGTGTGCTACTATTGCTTCAAAAGACGCGTCCTCCCTGCTCAGCGCAATGATTTCGTCGCTTGCTAAATTACTCGTTAAAAAAATGAGGCTGTTACTAAAATCGACTTCTCGCCCTTCTCCGTCCGTTAAACTGCCCTTATCAAAGACCTGGTAAAAGAGATTTAAGACATCGGGATGCGCTTTTTCAACTTCATCCAGGAGAACAACGGAATAAGGACGTTTTCGTACGGCTTCCGTGAGCATTCCCCCTTCTCCATATCCTACGTAGCCCGGGGGCGAGCCGATCAAACGACTCACCGTGTGTTTTTCTTGAAACTCACTCATGTTCACGGTGATGAGGCTCTCCTCGCCTCCAAACATCGTATCAGCGAGCGTGAGGGCCGTTTCGGTTTTACCGACGCCGCTTGGGCCCACTAACAAAAATACGCCGAGGGGCTGTTTGGGATTTTTAAGTCCGGCTTTTGAAAGCTGAATGTGTTCTGCAATCAAAGCAAGCCCCGGGCTTTGGCCTTTAATGCGGCTTGCAAACTGGGCCTGTAAGTGGAGTAAATTTTCTGCTTCGTCCCGCAAGAGCTTGCCGAGCGGAATATGCGTCCACGCTGCAATCACCCCAGCAATCATATCCGGATCAACCTCATAAAAGACGAGAGGATCGGACGCGCGAAGGAGGGTTAATTTTTTTTGAAGTCGCTCACGCGTCTGCTGGAGTTTTTTGGTTTTTTTGCCCTGGCTTAACTGAACTTCAATTTCGGTGCGAACGCACAAGAGTTTTTCAACACAAGCGAGCTCTTCCTGCCAGCGACGGCTTAAGTTTTCGTGATCCGCACGGATGCTCTCCTGTAATCCCTGCAAATGCGTAATACCAATTGCATTATGTACCCAGGTTTAATTAGAATACGTTTCCACATATAAAAGTGAATCAGCGATGTCAAAACCGAAATTACTGCCTGAAGGTTTTATGGCCTATGATTTTATTTCTATGGCAAAGAAAGAAA
>JBMDXV010000128.1:0-3584 GCA_048594525.1 Gammaproteobacteria bacterium
AAATTATCAAAAAATCTGGACTGAAGCAGGTTCTCCCTTGCTCATCAACAGCCAAAATATCCAAAAGGAACTTCAAGCTGCCCTCCCAGATATCCCAGTTGTACTTGGCATGCGGTATGGCAATCCGAGCCTGGACATAGCCCTCACCCAACTACGGCAACAGGGTATTGAGCGAATTTTTGTATTGCCACTCTATCCGCAATATTCGCACACCACCACGGCAACGACCTTTGCTGCCGTGATGACTCATGAAAAAGACGCTTTTACTCGGGAAAAATATTGCTTCATTCAAGATTACCATGATGAGCCCCTTTATATTGACGCGCTTAAAACAGCGATCGAAAGCTTCTGGCAAGCCCATGGAAAACCTGATAAATTGCTGATGTCTTACCATGGCTTGCCAGAACGCTATGTCACAGAGGGCGACCCCTATTATCAACAATGCGCTGAGACCTCTCGCTTACTTCGTGTGGCCTTAAACGTCGATGATCAGTTTGCGCCAATGAGTTTTCAGTCCCGAGTCGGATTCGAACCCTGGCTTCAGCCTTATACCTTAGAAACAGTCAAAAAAGAAGCCCAATCAGGAACCAAAACGCTACACGTCATCTGTCCCGGTTTTTCTTGTGATTGCTTGGAAACTTTAGAAGAAATCGCCCTCCTCAACAAAAAGGCGTTTCTTGATGCAGGAGGACACACATACCGCTACATCCCGGCGCTCAATGCAAGCCCTGCGCTCATTGCGCTTCTAAAGCATCTATTGTGTAATGGAACGCTAAAAAAATAACCTGTTCTCATTCTATAAAAGGAGTTGTACATAATGCAAAATCAGTCTAATTTAAAAAGGGACCTTCGCCCCCGGCACATCATGATGATTGCCTTGGGCGGCTCAATTGGAACCGGGTTATTTTTAGCGAGCGGCAACACCATTTACAGCGCAGGCCCGGGCGGCGCGCTCTTAGCCTATTTTTTGATGGGTATCATGGTTTACTTTTTAATGACGAGCTTAGGCGAAATGTCAACACTCATGCCGACGACCGGTACCTTTTGTGATTACTCCGGCCGTTTTGTTGATCCTGCCTTTGGGGTCGCGATGGGATATAATTATTTTTACAACTGGGCCATTACGACTGCCGTCGATCTGACCGCCGCGGGAATTTTGATGCAATATTGGTTCCCTCACGTTCCCATCGAGATCTGGTTGATCACATTCCTTGCTCTGATTTCTTTCCTAAATATTTTTAATGTGCGCGTATATGGCGAGTCAGAATATTTCTTTTCGCTGATGAAAGTGGGCGGTGTCCTAATCTTCATCCTGGTGGGAATCCTGATGATTGTGGGCTTAATCGGCCCGGGTCCTGTCGGCTTTGAAAATTGGAAAGTAGGCGGCGGCCCGTTCCATGGGGGGTTGCTGGCCTTTGTCACCGCCTTTCTCGTGGTTGGTTTTTCTTTCCAAGGTACAGAAATCGTGGGCGTTGCCGCAGGGGAAGCAAAAGACCCGAAGACCAGCGTCCCCAAAGCCATCCGAAATGTCTTTTGGCGAATTCTTATTTTCTATCTCCTCGCGATTACGGTCATTGCCTTTCTCATCCCCTCAACGAGCACAAACCTCATCAATGCAAGCACCACCAATATTGCTTTGAGCCCGTTTACCATGGTCTTTAGTCAAGCAGGCCTGAAGATTGCAGGCTCCCTGGTTAACCTTATCATCATCGTTGCGGTCTTATCTGCTGGCAATGCCAGTATGTACACTGCGACGCGTACCTTGTGGTTTATGGCAAGGTCCGGCCAAGCGCCGAAAGCATTAGCACACGTGAACCACACGGGCATCCCACTTCGTGCTTTACTCATCACGATTTGCTTTGGGCTGCTCTCTCTCCTCACCTGGTTCTGGCGTGAAGGCGTGATCTTCACTTGGCTTGTCAACATCTCCGCGCTCGCAGGCTTTGTGGCTTGGCTTGGCATTGCAGTCAGCCACTATCGTTTTCGCAAAGCCTATCTCCTCCAAGGCCATAAGCTCAAAGATTTGCCCTTTAAAGCAAAACTCTATCCCTTCGGCCCCATTTTAGCCGCCGTACTCTGCGTTGCCATTATCATCGGACAAGTCTTTACGTTTGAGTGGAGCTGGCTCAACTTCTTTGCCAACTACATAGGCATTCTTGCGTTTATTCTGTTGTGGGTGGGATACAAAGTGATGAAAAAAACCAAGCTTGTGAATTTAGAAGCAGCGCGTATTTTTGATTCCACTGATAAAGAGGCTTCCGTTCTGACTCATACCTAAGTGCTACAAATGCCCAAGCTTTTTACTTTTAGTCTCTAAATAGACTTGGTTTTCAGCATTGGGCAAAACGCGTAAGGCTTCGCGCTCTACTCCAATTCCGGCAGCTTCGAGCGCTTTTATTTTCAAAGGATTATTGGTTAAAAGTACACACTCCCTAATCTCAAAGAAATGCAAAATCTCCCGAACACTATCATAATTTCGCGCGTCGACCGGGAGCGACAGCTTAAGATTTGCCTCGACCGTATCGAGCTTTTCGTTGTCTTGTAGTGCATAAGCTTTGATTTTATTGTGTAGCCCAATCCCGCGCCCTTCTTGCGGAAGATAAATAAACAGCCCGCCTCGCGACTCAATTTTTTGCATGGCGAGATCGCGTTGTTCCCCGCAGTCACAACGGAGAGAATGAAAAATATCCCCTGTCACACAAGAAGAATGCACGCGAATTAAAGGCTGACTTTCAATCTTTTGCAACTGCGCTAAAACCGGAATTTCAAGTTCGTCTTTTTTAAATAGATGGAGGTCAAATTCTCCAAACCGAGTGGGCAAGCGCGCTTTTACCAAATGATTCATATTCTCAAAGTGACTAATTAAAAAGAAAGATGATTGTAATGAAAAAGCCTAAGTTTAGCAAAATTTATTAAGGGTCATTTTGAAGGGAATGTATTTTGATCTTCTGGAATAATGGAAAGTGCAAAATTTTTATCCCATTCATTCTGTGCGTTGTTACGATCGAAATTAGATTCGGAATCAGAAACGTTTTTTCTCGAAAACAAAGCGCTGCTATTCATTTTTCTTAAATTTTCATACGTAAAAAATACCATTCCATCTTGATAGGAATTTAAATTTTTAACGAATTTTTCATATATTTCAGTACTTGGATCAAAATTATTTCGAGCTTCAAGAAAAGCTTTTGCATTTTCGCAGTCCGATGGATCCAATTTAATAATACTCTTCGCAGTCCGTTCTGCTAATTCATAAGCAGCGAGCTGCCCTAGGTTTCCTTATTCATCACAAATTTCAGCCATGTAAATAGGCAGTATCGCCTTTAAAGCAGGCACGTATTCGCCGCATTGCTCCAAACAATATAATGCTAAATTTAGGTCATAATGCTCTGAATTTGAATCACTATATACACTCGCCGCTAAATAATAGGCCTGAGCTTGAATTTCACTAGGAGTCTGTCGCGCTATGCTGTAAATCCGATCAATGTTAAAATACTGGCTGAATTAACGGGACTGGAAGCAAGGCATGGCAAGGTTTGTAATGATAGACAGATATACGGCATATTTGTTGCCCCCATCAGTAAACG
>JBMDXV010000129.1:0-2473 GCA_048594525.1 Gammaproteobacteria bacterium
ATAACAGAAAAGGCTGTGAATTCTACTTTGAAGAGCCGTGTGTGGGAAAACCACCAGCACGGTTCTGTGGGGGGAGTCATCGCAATAGAACCAAGACAACATAACGTTAAGGAGAAAGAGTTATGACTTCTACCCGACAAAAATTCTTTAAGCGTAGCGTTTTAGCGGTTGCGGCAGCGGCAGTCTTCATGTCAGGCAGTGCCTTTGCTTGCACGGGAATTGAATTAAAATCGCAAGATGGCGATTACATCAATGGGCGGACGCTGGAGTTTGGGATTCCCATCAATACGGTGATTATGGTGATTCCACGGCACTATGCGTTTACGGGAACCTTGCCGGATGGCGCTAGTGGAATGAGCTATACTTCGAAATATGCTGTGGTGGGCGGGAGCCTCGATAATGGGACGGAAGTGCAAGATGGCTTGAATGAAGCCGGGCTTTCAGTGGGGGCATTTTATTTTCCCGGGTATGCGGGCTATGCGCCGGTGACGCCGCAAAATCAGAGTCAAGCCGTGTCGCCGCTCCAATTTCCCACCTGGTTATTGACACAGTTTGGGACGGTGGCGGAAGTGAAAGCCGCTTTGAATAATGTCGCCATTGTGCCGACGGTGTTTCCGGCGTGGGGGCTCGTCCCGCCTTTGCATTATGTGGTCTACGATAAAACCGGCGCGAGTATTGTGATTGAGCCGATTAATGGGAGCTTAGTGGTTTACGATAATCCGCTTGGCGTCATGACGAACTCACCGACGTTTGATTGGCACATGACCAATCTCACCAATTATGTGAATCTCTCACCGATCAATGTCTCGCCGATTAATGTGAGCGGCGTGCAGCTTCAACAGTTTAGCCAAGGCTCTGGAATGCATGGCCTGCCGGGGGACTTTACTTCTCCCTCGCGATTTGTGAGAGCGGCCTTTTTTACGGCCACTGCTCTCCCTCAAGCGAATGCGGAGCAAGAAGTATTACAGGTTTTCCATGTGTTGAATCAGTTTGATATTCCCATGGGTGCCGTACGAGATGTCACTGCCGATGGAAAAGTCGCTCCGGAATATACCATGATCACGGTCGTGAAAGACCCGAATAATCTCGACTACTACTTCAAGACCTATCAAAATCAGGATATCAATGTAGTGCGTTTAAATGAGTTTGACTTGAATGCGAAGACCATCAAGCGGATTTCCACCGATGCATCCCAGGTCATTACGGATGTGTCAGGAACGGCGAAGTAGGTTAATTCGCATGAAATCGATCTTGGCAAAACGATTTCCGGGTATCAATCAAAAAATGCCCGCTCAATAAGCCTCGGCCGAGCAGCATCCTAAAGTTCAAATCGGAGCGGTCGGCTAGTGTGAGTTCGGTGGTAAAGTGATGCTTGCCGATGTTCACCAGGGTTTTGATCACATAGCGTTTTTCATGTTGACCATTTGAGCTTCTGACTAAGCGATAATCTACCGTGGGAGCCACACATTCCACTAAAAGCGAATCATTAAATTGTAAGGGATAGGTGATGAAACGCACGTAGACTTGGCCTTCGTGTAGAAAAGGCTCAACGTTTACAGCGTGCAGGCAAGAGGTATAAGCGCCGGTATCGACTTTGGCTGCGATCGTTGGGATGCCGAGTTCAGGCAAACTCACATGCTCCTTCCAGCCGATTAAAATTTTTTCTTTTCGCTGTTTTAAGCGTTTGATTTTAACAGGAGGCAGGGCAGTATCCATGATTTAGCCTTGGAAACGATTAGACGCGCTTGTTCCTTTCGCATTCTTTTCAAGGAATTTAATGATTAAAGCAGCGATGTCTTTTTCGGTTGTAGTTTCAATTCCTTCTAAACCCGGAGAAGAGTTGACTTCCATCACGAGGGGGCCGCGGTTCGATCGCAATAAATCGACTCCGGCCAAACCTAAGCCCATAATTTTAGCAGCGCTGATCGCCGTTTCGCGCTCTTCTTTTGAAATTTTAACAGGAGACCCATGTCCCCCTCGGTGCAAATTAGAGCGGAACTCTCCCGGAGCCGCTTCACGCTTCATTGAGGCGACCACTCGGTTCCCGACCACAAAACAGCGAATGTCTGCTCCTTTTGATTCTTTGATATATTCTTGAATCAGAAAATTCACTTTTAAGCCATAAAAGGCTTCAATCACACTTTCAGCCGCTGTTTCTGTTTCTGCGAGAACCACGCCAATCCCCTGCGTGCCTTCGAGGAGCTTAATAATCAAAGGAGCGCCGCCCACCATTTTAATGAGATCAAAAAGCTCATGGCCACTGTGCGCAAAAACAGTCACGGGGAGACCAATTTTTTTGCGCGACAAGAGCTGGAGGGCCCGAAGCTTATCGCGCGAGCGTGCAATCGCGATGGAAGAATTAATCGTATAAATCCCTTTGGTTTCAAACTGACGTAAAACAGAACAGCCGTAAAAGGTGTTTGCAGCACCGATGCGGGGGATAATCGCGTCAAAATGATCTAAAGACCGGCTC
>JBMDXV010000013.1:0-6500 GCA_048594525.1 Gammaproteobacteria bacterium
GCTCAGGCAAAAAATGAAAAATATGAATATAAATAAATCAACTTGTAAAATAATTAACCACTTTTGACTTTTGGATGAAAATGAGAGGAACTAATTTATTTTGGATTGCTATTTTGAAAATAATTTTGCAAGAGGCTCAAACTAGCTTGTGAAGAATCCACGATCAAGGATTAAATTGAACTCCCCTGCGAATCGCGTTAAAATGCGAACTGTTTTTGGTGAAAGGATATCAGTATGAGTACAACGCCTATGGTTAATATGACCATTGACGGCCAAGCATTAGAAGTGCCTCAGGGCTCAATGATTATTGAGGCGGCGGATCATGCAGGCTTTACGATTCCTCGCTTTTGCTATCATAAAAAATTATCGGTTGCGGCCAATTGTCGCATGTGCTTGGTGGAAGCCTCAAACTCCAAAAAACCAGTTCCTGCTTGTGCAACGCCGGTTGCCGATGGCGTAATCATCCAAACTAAATCGCCTAAGGCGCTTGCTGCGCAAAAAGCGGTGATGGAATTCCTTCTCATTAATCACCCACTTGACTGCCCTATTTGCGATCAGGGTGGGGAATGCGAGCTTCAGGATTTATCGATGGGATATGGTAAAGATGTGTCCCGTTACAACCAGGGCAAGCGGTCGATCGAAGATAAAAACATCGGCCCACTGATTCAAACAGAACTCACGCGTTGCATCCAGTGTACACGTTGTGTACGGTTTGGGGCTGAAATCGCGGGCATGCGTGAAATGGGGATGATTCATCGCGGCGAGCATGCTGAGATTGCGACTTTTATGACAGAGGCCGTGCATTCGGAACTCTCAGGAAATGTGATTGATTTGTGTCCCGTCGGAGCGTTGACCAACAAGCCTTTTCGTTATCAGGCGCGAGCTTGGGAAATGCAGGAATATCCGCTCATCGCACCGCATGATTGTGTGGGTTCTAATCTATTTGTACATGTGCGCCGGGGCGATGTCATGCGGGCTGTGCCGCGTGAAAATGAAGCCTTGAACGAAGTTTGGCTTTCTGACCGAGATCGCTACAGTGTTCACGCCTTGAATAGCCCCTTTCGTGCAACCGAGCCGATGATTCGTAAAGAAGGCGTTTGGACAACAGTGCCTTGGTTAGAGGCGCTTGAATATGTCGTAGAGCATGTAAATGTGGTTAAAAAAGTCAAGGGTCCTGAAAAGATTGCAGCCTTTGCTTCCGCATCGAGTACGACTGAAGAGTTTTATCTCTTGCAAAAATTAATACGTGGAATTGGTTCACATAACATGGATTTTCGGACCCACACCGTCGATTTTAATTATCAGTATGATGTTGCCAATTTTGCAGGGATGGATGCTAGCCTGGAAGAGGTTGCACATGCAGATGTGATTTTAGTCTTTGCAGGCGACCTTCGTACCGAAACCCCGATTTTAAACCATCGCCTGCGTAGTGCAGCCATGAGCGGTGCGCAAGTCATCATTTTCAATCCCTATGATCTCGTCCTCAATTATGAAGGAACCGTGCATCTTTGTAATTTTGATGAGATGACAGAAATTCTCTTGCATTTACTCCAGGAGGTTGCCAAGCAAAAACCCTTAACGGCCCCATTTATGGAAGTCATCCATGCCTTATCTCAGTCTGAAAAAGTAGAACCCTGGGCTGCTTTAACGCAAGCCTTATTACAAGCTGAGCGTCCTGTGATTTTAGGCGGTTCTCTTGTGTTCGCGCATCCTGAGGCGCAAAAATTTTTGAGTCTCTTCTCCGCTCTCCGCGAAGCACTCAATGCGAAGGGAGGCCTCGTGACGCCCGGTGCCAACACCGCAGGAGCTTGGCTTGCGGGGTATTTGCCACATCGGGGCCCTGCCTCTAAAAGCATGGGAAAAGAAGGACTTGCAACAGATAAAATCTTTGATCCCGCCTCAGAAGTGAAAGCCTATTTTTTGGTGAATACGGAGCCCGGGAGGGAATATATTGCTGCGGCTAAAACGGAAGCAGCTTTAAAGCAGGCAGACTTTGTGGTTTCTTTGTCTGCTTTTGTGACGGATTATCTCAAAGATCGTAGTGATGTGATCTTACCGATTGCGGCTTTTACTGAAACAGCAGGCTCCTTCATCAATGTGGGTGGGCAATGGCAGTCCTGGCAAGGTGTCGCCAAGCCCAAGGGAGAGGCGCGGCCCTTGTGGAAAGTCTTGCGGGTGCTTGGGAATTTATTTGGACTCCCCGGCTTTGATTATGATGCCCACGAAGACATTGTAAAAGAATTAAGGGCCTATCTTGTGCATATGAAAGCGATGAAATCGGCGCTCCGGCTTCCCCATGCTTTCAAAAAAAGAAAAGGAATGCAGCGCATCGGCGTATTGCCGATGTATGCAACGGACATGCTGAGTCGGCATTCCACGCCCTTGCAAGACACGCCAGTTATGCAAGACTTGGCTTTTATAGGCCTCTCTCATGAACAAGCAAAAGCGCTGGGTGTGACTGAAGGCGAACGTATTACCGCGACGCAGGGGGAACAAAGCATCAGCCTGCCTGCAAAAATCATGCGGCTTGCTAAAAACACTGTTTTTTTGAGCAGGGGTCTCACCGAAACACATGGCTTTGGCGAAGCCTTCGGCGAAATTAAAATCCATAAACCTTAAACGCACAAGGAAAAAACCATGTTTCTCGTTTGGATGCTTCTCAAAATTATTTTCACAGTGGTGGTGCTCCTCATCGCGGTCTCTTATCTGACGTATGCGGAACGTAAGGTGATCGGCTATATGCAAGATCGAGTAGGCCCCAATCGGGTGGGGCCCTTCGGTTTATTTCAACCTTTTGCAGATGCCCTAAAGTTAATGGCAAAAGAGCTCTTAACGCCCACGCATGCCAACGGATTGTTGTATCGCCTGGCACCCGTTTTGACGTTGATCCCTGCGCTCGCCGCCTGGGCGGTGATACCGCTTGGCCCAAACACCATCTTGTCAAATGCCAATGCGGGGCTCCTTTATCTGTTTGCCATGACCTCCCTTGGCGTATACGGCGTGATCATCGCGGGCTGGGCTTCTAATTCGAAATATGCCTTGTATGGTGCACTTCGCTCTTCCGCGCAGGTGGTCTCTTACGAGCTTGCGATGGGTTTTGCGCTTGTGGGCGTCGTCCTTGCAGCGGGTTCAATGAATTTGAATGATATTATCTATGCGCAAACCGGCGGAGTCTGGCACTGGTATTTCATCCCTCTGTTTCCCTTATTTGTGGTCTATGCAATCTCGGGCGTTGCTGAAACGAACCGCGCACCGTTTGACGTGGTGGAAGGAGAATCTGAAATTGTAGCAGGACATCATGTTGAATATTCAGGCATGCGTTTTGCGGCTTTCTTTATGGCGGAATATGCCAACATGATTTTAATTTCAGCCTTGATTGCGATATTTTTTCTGGGCGGATGGCTCTCTCCGTTTCAAGGGATTCCGGGATTAGAAAAAGTGTTTACGTTTGTTCCCGGATGGGTTTGGTTGTTTCTCAAAATGGGGGTATTTTTGTTTTTCTACTTGTGGATTCGTGCAACCTTCCCCCGTTATCGCTATGATCAAATCATGCGGCTCGGTTGGAAAGTATTTTTGCCCCTCACTTTAGTTTGGTTGATCGTTGAGGTGGTGCTCATTCAAACGCAAGTTCATCCCTGGTTTTACTAAAGGAGAATACAATGCATACAGAAGAAATAGTGTATTTTGACGGAACCCAAAAATTGTTAGGTCAATTAATGTATCAAGAATCGGCGCAAAAAAAGCCTGCAGTGATTGTGTATCCTGCGTTTGAAGGACGGTCTCAGTTTGCCCTAGAGTGTGCAAAACGCTATGCCGAGCAAGGCTATGTGGCTTTTGCAGCTGATATCTATGGGGACGCTGCGACAGCAGAGACAATTGACGGCTGCTATCAGTTGGTCATGCCTTTTATGCAAAATCGTGCTCTCGTGAGAAAAAGGGCGATGTTGGCCTATGAATTTCTTCAAAATCATCCACGCGTAGACGCCCCTAAAATCGGCGCAATCGGGTTTTGTTTTGGCGGCATGTGTTTGTTAGAAGTCGCGCGATCCGGCGCCGCATTAAGGGCAGGGGTAGGGTGTCACAGTGTGCTTGCGAAATCAGATTTAGAGACGCATCCGTTGTCGACCAAATTGCTTTTGCTCCAAGGTTATCAAGACCCCCAAGTGCCTGCCTTACCCGCATTAGAAGGCTTTGCTAATGAAATGGCCAGTGCTGGAAATAACGACTGGACTTTCACCTATTTTGGTGATGTAAAGCATTCCTATACTGATCCCAAAACAGGCACTTTCGATCCCGCAAAAGAAAAAGAAATGGGACGCGAATACAATAAAAGAGCCGCAGAACGCGCTTTTTCTTACGCAGATGCTTTTTTTAAGGAATGGCTTGACTAAGCTTTATACCAAAGCCATCGCTAACTGGATTCCTTCATTTCAATTTCAGCCGCTTTAAAAAAGGCCTCGATGGTTTCTCGCGGCAAAGCAGTCTGTTTTGCGAGATAGAAGACCCCAAGTGAAAATACAAAGAGCAGGCTGAGCGCAATCGTTTCGGATATTCTCACCTTGTATTGTCCAAAATAGAAAATAAGACCCAAGCCAATTAAATAAATAAAGACCCACACGCTTTGTTTGCCATTTATTTTAACTTTCTGAAGGCTCGGGTTACAGAAGCGGCAAATCACAAATACGATTAGCGCAGCAGCCAAGAAAGCGCCCATTTCTGCATAGGCTTTCCAGCCCGCCCAATATAAAATAACATTGGTAATAAAAAAAGCGGCAATACACGAAATTTCAGCAAGCGGCAACCTGTAGCGACGCGTGTGGAGGGGGATTTGTTTACGTAAAGCAATCAGCGAAATTGGGCCGATAGCATAACAAAATACGAGCGCGGCCACTAAAAAATTCATCATGCCTTGCCAACCCGGAGAAGGAAAAAACAAAATGAGACCAACTATAAAATTAAGGAGAACGGCAACCGTGGGCACGCCTTTTGCGCTTAAACGCAAAAACAGTTTGGGAAAATATCCATTTTGACTCATGGCATAAGTCACCCGCGCCGTGGTGGCAATAAAAATAACCGCCGTCCCCAAGGGCGCTACAATCGCCGTAAGGAAAACAAGATGATCTAAAGCCCCCATATGCAAGTTTTGGATGATGCCAATGAAAGGGCTCGCGTCTTTATTAAAACTGAGATGACTCCAACCTCCGCTTAAGCTTTGAGGCGTGAGGGCTCCGATAAAAGCAAGTTGAACAAGAATATAGACGACCATGCAAATCAAAATGGAGAGAGTCAAAACACGCGGGATGGTTTTTTGCACATTTTTTGCTTCGCCAGCTAAAACAATAGCCGTCGCAAATCCGAGGTAAGAAAAGATAATCCCGCCAGCTGATAAGGCTGTACCTGTACCGGATATACCATTCGGAAAAAAACCACCATATGATAGATTGCTCGCCTGAAAAGTTAAAGCCAGTAAGACGACAATCAATATAAACGGCATACCGATTTTGAGCCAGGCCACCACTATATTATATCGCGCAAGCCACTTAATACTGGCAAAATTGAGGATACACATGGCCAGTAGAATAATCGCTGCCCAGAAATATCCTGATTCGCTCAGAATAATCACGCTATTTTGCGTGGTGACCACATGCGGAAAATAAATAGACAGATATTGTAAAATACCAATCGTTTCTACGGGCGCCACCGCAGTATAGCCGAGCCACATCACCAAGTTAAAAACAAGGCTTGCAAGCGTGCCATGCGAAAACTCCATAAATCGTGCTTGGGATCCGCTCAGGGGCATCATGCTGGTTAATTCTGCAAAAGTTAAAGCAATCAGGAGGGTAAAAGCAGCGCCGATGACCCAGCTTAAAAGAGAAGAAGGACCTGCAATCTGCGCAGAATAATAAGGCGAGAAGAGCCAGCCTGATCCCAGCATCCCGCTGACCGCAACAAAAACCATTCCCCAAAATCCCATCGAACGTTTAAATGCCATTTGTTCTGATTCCCTAAGTATGACTTAAATCAAATAAGTGCATAATGTATCAAACCTATTTCGTTTAGGCAATTTTAATTTAGACACTTCAGCATCTCCCGCTGAAGGATAAGGATTTAAAGAAGACGTAGCGTAAAAAAAGTGAGAGAGGGAAAGCCTGACAGTAGACCTGCCTTTTTTGAGCGCTTGTCATATTGACATTGAAGGTTCAGGGCTGGTTTTGAGCAAGCGTGATTTTAGCTGCTGTTTAAGAAGACAGGCTTTGGCATTTTTAAGCCTTCGGCCATTCCGCGTAAAAAGTCCTCCCAGGTATCAAATAAATAGTGGAAGAAGTATCCCCTCCAGCAATTCCAGAGTCGCTTCTTCCCTAGGAGTCTGTCGAACATGGATTTTGGAGTTTTCCAAAAATAGGACTCTGGATTTTTTCAGGAGTAATCGAAATATTTTTGGACGAAGGATGATGCTTAAAACAGACGCAAATACTCCTTTTTACAAAAAAACACACCCC
>JBMDXV010000130.1:0-3359 GCA_048594525.1 Gammaproteobacteria bacterium
GATAATGCCAGGCATCAATGGCATCCATCAGGTGATGCTCAAACGTGGTCGTGCATTCTGAGAGTTTGGCCTGGATGTCCTGATATATTTTTTTCTCTTCCAGGGGGAGCGCCACGCCCGCGAGCTTGAAATCACGGATTGCATTTTCAATGACGAGACGCCGCGCCTCCGGCCCATTTTTAAACCCGTCCTCTTCATAGAGGACTTGATAGGCGCGATACAATCCTTCATCCTGACCCAATTTCACCTGATACGCCGTGAGTTTCTGCACGCCTGCGTCATACACCTCTCGCAACTCCGGCGTGTTTTTAACCGAATTCAAATGCGACACAGGCGACCAAAAAGTCCCTAAGCGATGGTGAAACGCCGCAAGCGGTGTGACAAGATGGTCATAGGTTATAGGCCCGGGCCCTTGAATCAATTGCGCGCGTAGGCGTTCTCCCTCCTCAAGCAACGCGTCAAGCTGAGGGAGCACTTGAGGCAAGTTGAGTTCAAAATTTGGCAATGCATTCATCGTAGAAACCTTCTTATCCGTAAACCAGTGATTCTATCTTAAACCACGGCTGACATCTATGCCTGAAAGTGATGTGGACTTAAGCCTTCCCAATCACTAAATGCTCAGGCTTGCGCTTGGCAAATAGCCCTACTTCTACGACTCCGGTGAGGGCCTTAATCGCTAGCTCCGTAGCGAGGGGGTCCTCCCAGAATGCTTGATGCAAATCTAAAATGGCATTGCCGGAATCGGTAATCACGCCTTCACGCCAGATAGGCATGGCGCCGATTTCTTTGACAAGTGTCCTTGCGACTAGGCTACGCGCAATCGGTAAGACTTCAACAGGGAGAGGAAAACGTCCCAAACGCTCTACACATTTTAATTCATCGACAATACACACAAAGTTCTTTGCAGCCACAGCGAGCACTTTTTCAAACGTGAGAGCCGCGCCGCCCCCTTTGATCAGGTTTTTATAGGGATCGACTTCATCTGCGCCATCAACATAAACATCGAGATAAGGGACGCTATTTAACTCAACTACGGGAAGCTTTAAGGCTTTTAGTCGCTCCGTTGAGGCAGCGGAGCTCGATACACAGGCTTCGATTTTCCCGCGCAATCTCGGTAAGGACGCTATAAAAAAATTGACGGTTGACCCCGTCCCCACCCCCAGAACACAGCCTGTTTCGATGAAGTCGAGCGCCATTTCGGCAGCTTTTTGTTTGGCATTGTTTTGGCTCATCCTGTCCTCACTTTTTTTGCGTTCTTTGCATATAAGCTCTGATGGTATTGTCAAGTAGCCCCGCAATTGTCATGGGCCCTACTCCGCCTGGTACAGGCGAAATCCAGGAAGCAATGGGGAACACGGCATCAAAATCAACATCACCCACTAAGCGCCCGTCCGGTAAGCGATTAATACCGACATCCACTACAATTACTCCGGCTTTTACATGCTCCGCTTTAATAAAGTGCGGCACACCTACTGCTGCAACGAGCAGGTCTGCTTGCTGTGTGATCTCAGTCAAATTTTTAGTTTTACTGTGACAGACAGTGACCGTTGCTCGCCGATTTAGCAGTTCTAATAACATCGGCCGACCCACAATATTCGATGACCCTACCACAACGGCATGCATCCCCATAACATCGCCGACATAATAGTCAAGCATCATCATGACACCTTTTGGCGTCGCAGGCTCAAGACCCGGCATCTTTAAGGTTAAGAGGCCCATGTTTTCAGGATGAAACCCATCCACATCTTTTTCAGGACCGATCATGAGCAGTAGTTTATGCGGATCAATATGCCGCGGTAGCGGGAGTTGCACGAGAATACCATCGACGTTTTCATCTCGATTCAGCCTTGCAATCTGTTCGAGCAGGGTTTCCTCCGCGATGTCTTCACCGAGTCTTGTTAAATCTGTCGTAATCCCCACCGCCTCACAAGCTTTGATTTTATTTTTCACATAGACTTCAGAAGGTGCGCTGTTGCCGACTAATATGACAGAAATATGAGGTGCCCGCCGCCCTGTTGTTACAAAGCCTGCTACCTTTTCTTTTAACTGAGTGCGGAAGGTTTCAGCGAATTTTTTTCCATCTAGAATCCGTGCGCTCATTGTATGAAGTCCGCTTCAGCTTGATGCTCAGCATGATAGCTTGAACGAACGTTGGGGCCGGATGCTACATTTTTAAAGCCCATTTTTTTGGCCTCCTCTCCAAAAGCCCGAAATTGCTCGGGCGTGACATAACGCTCCACTTTCAAGTGATAAAAGCTCGGTTGCAGATATTGACCGATCGTCACCATATCCACATCATGCGCCCGTAAGTCGCGTAATACCTCCAGCACTTCCTCATCCGTTTCACCGAGGCCCAGCATAATCCCTGATTTCGTCGGCACCTCGGGCATGCGCGCTTTATATTCCTTCAAAAGCCGCAAAGACCAAGCATAATCTGAACCCGCGCGCACGGCCGGATATAAGCGCTGCACCGTTTCCACATTGTGATTGAACACATTAGGAGGCGTTGCTGATAAAACATCAATCGCAATCGGCAAGCGATGCTTACCCCGAAAATCAGGCACCAGCACTTCAATCTTAATCTCCGGATTTGCTGCTCTCACTTCGCGAATACAGGCTGCGAAATGCTGAGCGCCCCCATCCCTTAAGTCATCCCGATCCACCGAGGTAATCACCACATATTTGAGATTCATCGCCTTGATGATATCCGCCAAATTCTTAGGCTCATCCACATCGAGCGCATCCGGCCGACCGTGGGCCACATCGCAAAAACTACAGCGCCGCGTACACTTATCTCCCATAATCATAAACGTCGCAGCCCCTTTGCTGAAACACTCAGCGAGATTAGGGCAGGACGCTTCTTCGCACACGGAGTGTAAGTTTTTCTCACGCAGCATTTTTTTGATCCGCGTAATCTCAGAGCCTTCTGACGCTTTCGGCAATTTTACATAAAGCCACTCCGGCAAACGCAAGCGCTCACTGGCTTGGGTGACTTCAATTTTAATCGGAATCCGCGAAAGCTTACTAAAGTCGCGCTCTTTAGCAGGAGATTCAAAGGGTTGGACGTCCATGAATGAGGGGTTGAATAGAATAAGTCGATATTATAGCGACTTTGGCGCAAATCAGCAAAACAATCCTATGGTTTTGTGCCTATATGGCTTGTTTAACCCGGACTATGATGACCCTTTAAAATTAGAACAACAGTGAACCATAGATTAATGGAGTGTCAACCCAAAGTAAAAATGTCACACTTTTTCCAAAGTAGAAATGCCGCACATGGTTAATACCAATTGCATTATGTACCCAGGTTTAATTAGAATACGTTTCCACATATAAAAGTGAATCAGCGATGTCAAAAC
>JBMDXV010000131.1:0-3846 GCA_048594525.1 Gammaproteobacteria bacterium
CTATCGAATTAAGTTATTAAAAAGGACTTATTATACGTTAAATCCAGTACTTATTCTGCATTAAGACTGTTAATTACTCTTAAAAATTATTATTTTTAAATCAATAAATCCACTCGTTTGAGGAATTTTGCAAGTGCCTCACCTATTTATAATTTTCGTGAAACCCGCTCCATCACCGCCGTCAACAAATGATAAACGCTAAGCTTTGCACGCCTTGCCACTTCATTTGCAAGTAAATCCTTACCCCATAATAAGACAGTTTCTCCTGGCTTTAGGGGAGGCAGCTCCGTCACATCAACGGCTAATAAATCCATCGACACTCTGCCCACCACAGGGCAACGTTGATTTTGGATGAGGACAAGAGCAGAATCAGGGCATGCTGGATAGCCATCCCCATAGCCGATTGAAAGCGTTGCAATAAGGCTGTCCCGGTGAGCAGTCCAGACTTGACCATAGCCCACTCCCTCCCCTTTTTTCACAGAGATCAATCCAAAGATACTTGTTTTTAATTCCATGACGGGTGTAAGCCCAATCTCCCTAACAGACAATGCGGCGCTGGGAGACGCGCCATAGAGCATTAGCCCAGGCCGTACAATATCATATTGAAATTCAGGATAAAATAAAATTCCGGATGAATTCAGAATACTCCGTGGGTAAGGCCAATGTCGCGTCAGCGTTTCAAAGGTTTCTAGCTGCCGCAGCGTATGCGGATGCGCTTCTACATCAGCGCAGGCCAGGTGACTCATGACGGCCCTGATGGCAACATGCGGCAGAGCTTCCAGTCGTCGCAAAAAGGCTTCTGCTTCATGAAGCGCACAGCCCAATCGATGCATGCCCGTATCTATTTTGAGCCAAATCTGCGTTTGATGTGATGTGGGACACCGCTTCAGGAGATCGATTTGGTACGCATTGTAAATCACGGTATCAAGCGCCAAATCATGCAGCCGCGCTAAGTCATGTTCATTTTGAATGCCTCCCATCAGCACGATGGGTTGGCGAATTCCGGCTTCTCGCAAGGCTGCGCCTTCTTCAAGGCTGGCGACACCAAAATAATCAGCATCCCCTAAAGCTTTGGCACAGAGGATTAAACCATGTCCATATGCATTGGCCTTGACCATCGCCATCACTTTTGCTTTGGGGACTTTTTGCCTGACACACTTTAAATTTTCAGTGAGTGCGGAAGCATCAATGTAAGCTGTGACGCGCGTCAATTAATAAATCTCCTGGGGAGAAAAACTCTCAAAACGACAATGCTGTCCTAAAAAGGTCAGACGTATATCTCCGATGGGGCCATTCCGATGCTTGCGAATCAAAATCTCAGCAAGATTTTTGTCTTCTGTTTCAGGATGATACACTTCATCGCGATACACAAACATGACGATATCCGCATCTTGTTCAATTGAGCCGGATTCCCGCAAATCAGACATGACGGGCCGCTTGTCATTGCGATCTTCACACTTACGCGAGAGCTGCGATAAAGCGATGATTGGCACATGCAATTCTTTGGCGAGCGCCTTAATGTTCCGAGAAATTTCTGAGACTTCATTCACCCGATTATCAGACAGCTGCGGCACTCGCATGAGTTGTAGATAATCAATCACAATGAGTCTCAGCCCCCCCTGCTCCCGCGCAAGGCGCCTCGCGCGGGAACGCATGTCGGTGGGCGTCAAGGCAGGCGTATCATCAATAAACAAGTTCATGTGTTCGGTCATCATGTTGATGGTCGAAAAAACAGTGCTCCATGCGTGTTCCTGTAATTGGCCCGAACGCAACTCCGTTTGATCCACCCGCGCGAGAGAGGAGAGCATCCGCAAGAGCAAGGCTTCTTTCGGCATTTCCATACTGAAGACGAGCACAGGTTTGTCACTATGCATAGCCACATTTTCACCGATATTCATGGCAAAGGTCGTTTTTCCCATGGAGGGGCGACCAGCAATGATCACGACATCTGCGGGTTGCAAGCCTGAGGTAAGGCGGTCGAAATCACTATAGCCCGATGCCACGCCTGTTATTCCGCCTTTATTCTGCATCAATTCATCGAGCTTATCCACGACACCAGGCATCATCTTTTTGATGGCTTCCGGCCCATCCTGCCGCGTCCGGTGCTCGCTAATCGCAAATACTTTTCGTTCTGCTTCATCTAATAACTCTTGGCTGGTGCGACCTTGTGGCTCATAAATGTTGCCCGCTAACTCTTGGGTCACGCTCAATAAATTTCGCAAAATCGCCCGCTCACGGATAATCTCCGCATAAGCACCTAAATTGGAAACACCGGGCGTGTTTTTGGACAATTCAATTAAATAAGCCATGCCCCCGATCTGTTCAATTTTACCCTTGTGGGTCAGCGAATCAGACAAGGTGACGACATCAAAAGGCGTTCCTGATTCCGCAAGACGCACAATTTCTTCAAAAATCAACTGGTGTTCAGGACGATAAAAATCGACACTCGATACTTTATCCGAGACGCGATCCCATGCGTCATTGTCAATGAGGATTCCCCCTAAAAAGGATTGTTCCGCTTCCAGGGAATGAGGCGCAACTTTCATCTGACCCATTGAAGCATCAGGGGGCCGGCGGGTTGATTTTACCATAGCAACTATTCAAAAAACTCAGGGGGTGAAGCGTATCATGTGAGCACGAGGCTCTGCAAATGGATATCTTTACTTTCAAGATATTTTGTTGCGCTAAAGCGCAAGAAGCGCCGTTCCTCTTCATTCAGGGGACGCACTTTTTTGACAGGGTTTCCAAAATACAAATAGCCTGTCTCTAAAATTTTGCCAGGCGGCACAAGGCTTGCCGCACCCACAAACACTTCATCCTGAACCACCGCGCCATCTAATACAATCGAGCCCATGCCGATTAAACACAGATTACCAATCTGACAGCCGTGTAAAATCACACCATGCCCAATGGTCACGTCTTCACCAATGATTAATGGAAATCCCTCCGGATTATAAGTGCTTTTTTGTGTGGTATGTAAAATAGAGCCGTCTTGAATATTCGTGCGCGCCCCAATGCAAATAGGCAGTAAATCACCCCGAATAGAGACTTGGGGCCAAACAGAGACTTCATCGCCCAAACTTACCTGGCCCGAGACTACAGCAGAAGGGTCAATAAATACGCCGCTTCCGATCTTGGGCGCGCCACTCTTTAAACTGCGAATTGAGGTCATCGCTTCCCCCTTTTTTGATTATAACGCGTCCAATACTTCCTGCATGCGTTTTTCCGAAAAAATCCGCCCGAGCAGCTGGGATTTTTCAAACACCATATTGCGCTGGAAAAACTTTTCAATCTCGGGATCTTTCTCCCGAAATTTCTGAGTATAATTAATGAGCTTCACTACTAGATCACTGTTTAAAGTCTGCATCCGATGAATAATATAGAGCATATAAGCCGCAGGCAATTGATTTAACAAGTAAATCATTTCTTTCTCTTCGACTTTCTCCGCTTTAACACTGTTAAGTCCTGTCAAGAATTCATCAACTGCTTTTAATTCATCCTCGGTTAAAGGAGGATTCGCTTTTTCCAGTTTTTCAAGGTTGATCAGGATATCATTAATCAGTGGATTTTTAAAAGATTGCCAATGCTTAATGATGTCGTCTAACAGAGACATAGCGCCTGCGTATTTAAGTAAAAGATTATTGAAAATTATACTTTAAACCCTTTAAAAAATCAACGTTTCTTTAAGCATTTTTGCGCACGGGCCTCAAAATAAAAATATTTTCATAACGCAAAAAATATCGTATGATAGGCTTTTGATTTTAATAATAAGATTTCTGTGCAGCAAAGCGATCTTTTTAATGAAGCGCCCCGCTTGATTGCGGGAGTGGATGAAGCGGGCCGCGG
>JBMDXV010000132.1:0-1991 GCA_048594525.1 Gammaproteobacteria bacterium
AAGCGATTCGTATTGTATTTGATCCGAAGCGTCTCACTTATGAAGCCTTGCTCAAATATTTTTTTGAGATTCACGATCCCACGCAAACGGATGGTCAGGGTCCGGATTTAGGGCCACAATATCTCAGCATGGTTTTTTACTATGATGAACAGCAAAAAGAAATCGTACAAACCGTTCTGAAACGACTTGAGAGCAAAGGTTTAAAACCCGCCACAAGCTTAAAACCCGTCGCTGTGTTCTGGCCTGCTGAAGGCTATCATCAAGATTATTATGTGAAACATAATAAAGAACCCTATTGTCATTTTTATACGCAACGGTTTTAAGAATTTTCGCCGCAGGAATTTACTACTCAGGCTCTACATTGATCACGAAATCGCCGTGTGCGACCTGCCCTGAAAACGATCCCACCGCACCGAATGTGCCATAACTCCTGGGAATTTCGAGCGGTACAGGGGCTGCGCCATCCGGCGATCTCGGGCTGCTGGCATTATACTTTTCTATAAACCGTTTTATATACGATGCAGCGTACGGATCAGGGAGAATCACGTCACTCCTTTTGATCATCCCCCCTCTTAAAAGATAGATCTGACCAGGCCGCAAATAGCGATGACTCACCAGTGTTGGATCTTTTATAGCCCTGCAAGGATCATCAAACAAGATGTGAGACGCTGGGCAAACAAAAAGTGCTAAAAACTCCTGTAGCGCTATCACACGCTCTTCCTGTTTTAATGCTCTGCCTGCTGCTATTTTTCCTCTAATCACACAATGCGTATCGTCTTCTTTTACGCTTGAACCGATGTCTTCTAAAAATTGAAACTCTTGTGGCGTTAGCGTTTTTTTATCGTTTAGCTTGTTCAAGATAAGAGGGTCCAAGCAATCGTGCTTAGCAATGAGACCTTCCAGTTCTTTTTTCAAGGCGCGCCTTTCGTTTACATTAACAGGCTTTTTAATAGGCAGAATTTGTAGCAAAGCTATTTCTCTTTCACTTAGCGTTTTATTTAATGTCTTAGCGCATTGCTGTATATCAAGCCTAACCTGTAAAAAAACCTTAAACAAAAAACTAACTGCGGCACCGTTCAGCACTTTCCCATTTTTTAATAACTGAAGGCAACTCTTAAATTTTTTACTATCACTTTTGGTTGCAAAAATGAGGCTCTCTTTGAATAATTTATTCCGCTCCGGAGCACTTGAAAGCTTACCGTTAAGATAGCCCTCAACTTCTTTTTCAATTTCATTGAGCCATTGATTTTGTAAAGGAGTGATGTTAACCGGAGGTCTGTGCGAGCGATTATTTTTTCTGTGATGAGCATATACAAGGAGCGTAATGGTCGTCATTAAAATAGCAACTGATATCAATAGGATAATCACTGAGGTAGGCGTACCAGACGTTTCCCCCCTAGTGCTAGTACTATTGCTTTGCACGGGAGTGGGAGAAGGAATATTGCCTTCCCATTGAAAACGATTTCCGTTAGAAGTCATCTGTGTCACTTGTGCAAGCGCACCTGCGAAAAAGCTGAGTCCCATCAGCAATAACCAACCCGAAAGTCCATTTCTTTGATTAAACATTTTTTTATTAAAGTTAAAATATTTAAATTAAATTATACTTGTTAAAAAACTAAATTTCAAATTTATTTCATATGCTATGCTTAGCGTAGATTCAAAACTTTTATTCTCTTCTTCTGGAGAAGCATCACATCATTTTTTTCACATGCAACATGGGGTGAAGTTTGATCTTCATTATTGAGTTGGTTCCAAGTTTTATCAGGATTGAGTGTGATACGAATCGCATTACTATGTGAATATTAATTTAACAAAAAAAAAGCCCCAGTTTTGAAGCTGAGGCTTGGGATAAAATTCCTGGCGGTGACCTACTTTCGCGATCGAATTGATCACTATCATCGGCGCAGACGGTTTTCACTTCTGAGTTCGGTATGGGGTCAGGTGGGACTCCGCCGCTATGGCTGCCAGGAAACTGGTTGTGTCTTTCTTCT
>JBMDXV010000133.1:0-4692 GCA_048594525.1 Gammaproteobacteria bacterium
ACCGGGATGGCGGTGCTTATGGCGTTCATTCGGGGATTTGTTCGTAAAGAAACGCCGCTCATCGGTAATTTTTGGGTGGATTTGATTCGGGGGACTTTGTACATTTTAATTCCGCTAGCTATCCTGTGGGCAATTTTATTGATGTCTCAGGGAGTGATTCAAAATTTAAGGCCTTACCTTGTCACGCATGTTTTGGATGTGACAAGCGGGGTGACAACGCAGACTTTGCCCATGGGCCCCGCTGCATCACAAATCGCTATCAAAGGGCTTGGTACAAACGGCGGCGGCTTTTTTAATGCGAATGCGGCCCATCCGTTTGAGAATCCCACATCGTTTTCAAATTTTTTAGAGGTCACGGCGATTTTGCTCATTCCCGCGGCGCTTACCTATACTTATGGCCGCATGGTGCGGGATACGCGCCAGGGCCTTGCTATTTTATGTGCCATGTTTATTTTGTTTATTCCGTTTACCTTTCTTGCGGATTACGCTGAGCAAACGGGAAATCCGCAGTTTCAAAGTTTTAATATTGCAAGCCCTCTCCCAGATATAACGCCGGGTGGGAATATGGAGGGCAAGGAAATGCGCTTTGGTGTAGCGAATTCCAGTATTTTTAATACGGTTGCGACCGCCACGTCGACAGGGGCTGTGAATGCAGCGACCGATTCTTTCACCCCGCTCGGGAGCTTTGTGCCGCTGTTTTTAATGCAAATGGGGGAAGTCGTGTTTGGAGGAGCGGGTTCAGGTCTGTATGGCATGCTCATGCTCGTCATTATTGCCGTGTTTGTGGCAGGGCTCATGGTGGGCCGTACGCCGGAATATCTCGGTAAAAAAATCGAGCCTTTTGAAATGAAGATGGCAGCGCTCGTGATATTGATTATGCCAGCCGTAGTGCTGTTGTGTTCAGCCGTCAGCCTTTTGAATAAAGATGTACTTTCCGCTTTGGGGAACAGAGGTGCGCATGGATTTACAGAAATCCTGTATGCTTATAGTTCCATGACCAATAACAACGGCAGTGCACTCGGGGGCTTGAATGCGAATATACCTTTCATTAACATTTTGGGCACCGTGGCTATGGCCATCGGTCGCTTCGGGGTGATGATCCCTGTGCTGGCGGCTGCAGGCTCTCTTGCGCAAAAGAAAAATACCCCCGTCGGTCCCGGAACTTTGCCGACGCATTCCGGGTTTTTTATCTGTTTATTGATTGCAGTCATTTTGATTATAGCCGGGCTGACTTTTATTCCTGCATTGGCTTTGGGGCCGATTGTAGAACAATTACAGATGTATCAGATTTAATCTATCAAAATGAAGGGATCGGGTGAGGCAGAATGAATCAAAAAACCAAAAAGCAAAATTTCTTTGATGCAGCCGTGATCGGGCAGGCCATCGGTTCGGCTTTTTTCAAACTGAATCCTATTAAACAACTCCGTAATCCGGTTATGTTTACGGTGTATATCGGTGCTTGCTTGACCACGCTTCTCCTGATTTTAAATCTGTTTCAGATTAAAGATGCCCCCTTTGGCTTAACGCTCGCGATTACCTTGTCGCTCTGGTTTACCATTCTGTTTGCCAATTTTGCTGAAGCCATGGCGGAAGGGCGGGGGAGGGCCCAGGCCGATACCTTACGGAAAGCAAGGCGAGATATTCTGGCTAAAAAACTCAGCGCGCCCCTGCGAAGCGCCAGCTTTGAAATGATTCCCTCCTCTGATTTACGCACGGGAGACCTCGTGCTTGTCGAAGCGGGCGATCTCATTCCGGGAGATGGAGAGGTGATCGAGGGCGTGGCTTCGGTGAACGAAAGCGCAATTACGGGCGAGAGCGCACCCGTCATTCGGGAAAGTGGGGGAGATCGCAATGCCGTGACCGGGGGAACGCATGTGTTGTCCGATTGGCTGATTGTGCGGATTACGGCCAATCCCGGCGAGAGTTTTCTCGATCACATGATCGGGCTTGTTGAAGGCGCGAAGCGGCAAAAAACTCCGAATGAAATGGCGCTTAATATTTTGCTGATTTCACTGACGCTGATCTTTTTGCTCGTCTGTGTAACGCTTTTGCCTTTTTCCATATACAGTGTGGAGGCAGCAGGTCAAGGCACGGCGGTGAGCCTGGTTGTGCTTATCGCTTTGTTTGTGTGTTTGGCACCGACTACGATTGGTGGCTTATTATCTGCCATTGGGATTGCGGGGATGGATCGCATGATCCGAGCCAATGTCATCGCGATGTCTGGCCGAGCGGTGGAAGCCGCGGGAGACGTGGATGTGCTTCTCCTCGATAAAACCGGAACCATTACTTTGGGGAATCGGCAAGCCACTGAATTCATCCCGGCCCCAAACGTGGAGATTGCCAATTTAGCCGATGCGGCTCAGCTCTCTTCCTTAGCCGATGAAACGCCGGAGGGGCGGAGCATCGTCATTTTAGCTAAAGAAAAATATGCGCTGCGGGGCCGGGAGCTCCATGAGTTAAAAGCGAAATTTGTTGCCTTCACCGCGCAAACCAAAATGAGTGGGATTGATATGCCGGGACGTGAAATTCGGAAAGGTGCTTCAGAAGCAGTCCGGGCGTATGTAGAACAGCTAGGCGGACATTTTCCACCGGAAGTCAAATATTGTGTCGACACCATTGCGGAAGGAGGGGGAACACCGCTCGTGGTGGCGGAAGGCCCAAAAGTGCTCGGGGTCATTCGTTTAAAAGATGTTATAAAAGGGGGCATCAAAGAGCGTTTTGCAGCCTTACGGAAAATGGGCATTAAAACGATTATGATTACAGGCGATAATCCCCTAACGGCAGCGGCCATTGCAGCGGAAGCCGGGGTGGATGATATCCTCGCCAATGCCACGCCTGAAGATAAACTCAAATATATCCGTGCTTTACAGGCTGAAGGTCGCCTGGTTGCGATGACAGGAGACGGCACAAACGATGCCCCTGCGCTCGCCCAAGCCGACGTCGCCCTTGCCATGAATACAGGTACGCAAGCCGCCAAAGAGGCCGGAAACATGGTGGATTTGGATTCGAATCCCACGAAGCTCATCGAAATTGTAGAAATTGGCAAACAGCTCTTAATGACGCGGGGATCGCTGACCACCTTTAGTATCGGCAATGATCTTGCCAAGTATTTTGCGATTATTCCCGCTGCGTTTGCGACAACCTATCCTGCACTCAATGCCTTGAATATTATGCGTTTAACGAGCCCGGATAGCGCGATTCTCTCTGCCGTGATTTTTAATGCGCTGGCGATTATTTTTTTGATTCCCCTGGCTTTAAAAGGCGTACGTTATCGTCATGTCCCAGCAGTGGAACTCTTGCGGCGCAATGCTTTATTTTATGGATTAACAGGCTTTGTTGTGCCTTTTATCGGCATTAAATTAATCGATATGGTGCTCTCGGCTTTAGGCTGGGCATAAGGAAAAATAAATGAAAGAAATAGGGCGTGCGTGTGTGGTTTTGGCTTTTTTTATGCTCCTCATTGGGATCGGTTACACTTTTTTGATCACCGGAATCGGGCAACTTTTTTTTCCAACCCAAGTGAACGGAAGCCTTATTAATCAAGGGGGAACACTTCTCGGTTCACAATTGATCGGTCAGGAATTTACAAGCCCGCGCTATTTTTGGGGTAGGCCTTCAGCTACCACTCCCCCCTATAATCCCCTCGCATCGAGTCCTTCAAATTTGGGGCCTTTGAATCCGCAATTACTGAGCAATGTGGAAGCACGGATTTCAAAATTAGTAGCAGCCGATCCCTCGCAAACGAGCGATATTCCGGTTGTGCTTGTGACGAGTTCAGGCAGTGGCCTTGACCCGGATATTTCAGTTTTAGCAGCAAACTATCAGGCTCCCCGTATTGCAAGATTGAGGCACTTGAGTGAGGGCAGCGTCAATGCTTTGATTCAGGATAACATTACCCCGCCGCAGTTCGGGTTTATGGGATGGTCGCGCATCAATGTATTGCGGTTGAATCTCGCTTTAGATGCGCTCTCGGAAAAAGAAAGTGGCTCATGATGTCGCCATCTTGGTAGAAGGGCCAGATGCTTTTTCTTTCCTTCAAGGGCAATTAACCTGCGATCTCACGCTCCTTAAAAAAGAGTATCCTTTACGCGGCGCGCATTGTAATATAAAAGGTCGCGTCGAAGCGCTGTATGATATTTTTTTAAAAGAAGCTGGAATCATTTTAGTGACTCCCGAAGACGTGATTGCGCATGCTTTAGAAAAACTGCAATTTTACGCGCGCTTTTCAAAGGTGAAGCTTTCCATTATTTCTTTAGACTATGCAATTGAGAAAAAAAGGCCGCGCCTTTATCCTCAAACGCTGGGACGTTTTCTGCCGCAAGAACTGGGCCTAGATCAAACGGACGCTCTTTCCTATAGCAAAGGGTGCTACATTGGCCAGGAAGTGGTCGCACGCGTGCACTATTTGGGAAAGCTCAAAAGAGAATTGGTTAAGACTCCTTTTGTAGAAATAGCCAGACCGGGCGATTGCATTCAGCATCCAGAATGGGGAGAAGTTGAAGTGGTCGATTGTATAGAAACACAAGCGCTGGTGTTAAAGCATAAACACTAAAATTTAGAGCCTCTTGCAAAATTATTTTCAAAATAGCAATCCAAAATAAATTAGTTCCTCTCATTTTCATCCAAAAGTCAAAAGTGGTTAATTATTTTACAAGTTGATTTATTTATATTCATATTTTTCATTTTTTGCCT
>JBMDXV010000134.1:0-1849 GCA_048594525.1 Gammaproteobacteria bacterium
GATTCTGGAACTGAATGCTGAAAGCTATAGAATGAATTACGCGCTACATAAAAAAGGAGGAGTAGATATGAAATAAATTTGAGTTACAGAAAAAATGGATTTTAATCGACGCAATAGGGAATTTTAATTGACGTCAGTCAAATGCAGGAAATCGAATTATCAAGCAGGCTGTATGCGGAAGGAAAGACGTTATTTATGACGAAGACGATGATTGCGCAGGTGGAGTCTTCCGAGCCGCAATATGATGCGGTGACCTTTGTCTTGGCTGAGAGCAAACTCATCACCATTCGCTATATCGAACCCCAGGCTTTTCGTTTGTTTGTGGGAAAATTGCCTAAACTTGAGATTAAGGATGCCACCCGGGTTTTGCTTGGGCTCCTCGACGCGACGGTTGAGCGCTTGGCTGATATTCTCGAAGGCGTGGGTCGGCATCTTGAAAAGTATTCCAAAATGATTTTCAGGCCGGAGCAGATGCGAGAAACCGACATCAAACTGGATTCCCAAGCTTTGTTGCAACAGCTCGGCATCAATGCGGACATCAATACCAAAGTCCGTGAGAGTCTGATTGCGTTTAATCGCCTGATCATTTTTTTTGACGAGAGTGCACCGATTGCGCTGGATAAAAGCGCCCACACGCATTTGATTACCTTGAGTAAAGATATGAGTGCTTTGAGTGATCACGCTAATTTTCTTTCCGGAAAGGTGAATTTTTTATTAGATGCCAGCTTGGGCTTGGTGACGATCGAACAAAATAAAATCATTAAACTGTTTTCTGTGGCCGCCGCAATTTTGATTCCTCCCCTGCTGATTGCGAGCATTTATGGCATGAACTTTCATAATATGCCAGAACTCTCCTGGCGTTGGGGCTATCCTGCCGCGCTTGTGGTGATGGGGCTCTCAGCTTGGTTGCCTTATCGATACATCAAGTACCGGAAGTGGCTACTTTGATTTACGGATCAAGAGCATAAACGGCAGCATCAAAATAAGGCTCCACATAATAAAATCAAAAGTATCGATAAAGGCGAGCAGTTGAGACTGGTTGTTTAAAGTATTACCCAAAATCTGCAGGGCGAGAGGGCTTTTCGGATTGAGATGTAAATTTTTGACATAATTGACGGCGGCTAAATTATAAGCATTGATGAATCCCCCCAATTGATTCCACGAGGTTTGGCTTTGATGCGTGTAAAACGCAACGGCGAGGGAAACGCCGATAGAAGAACCCACAGTGCGCAATAAACTAAACCATCCTGCGGCTTCAACATTGAGTTCCGCTGGCATCGTCGAAAAGGCGATTGTGGAAAGGGAGGTGAAAATCATACTAAAACCAAAGCCTTGTATCAGCATGGGCCAGATAATTAAAAAGGATTCCATGTTTTCTGATAGCCCTGTATAGGCGTAAACGCCAATGATATTGAGGAGAATTCCCATGGTTGCCGTCAGGCGTGGATCAAGCTTGCTGCCCAACTTTCCCATGAACAGCATGCCGAGCATCCCACTCACACCGCGAGGGGCCATGACGAGCCCTGTTAAGAGAACAGGGTAATTGTAGAAGCCCTCCAGCATTAAAGGCTGAAGGGCCATCACGCCATACATTCCGAGGCCTGCGGTGGCAATTAATAAGCAGGACACTGAAAAGTTGCGATCTTTAAAGATGCTTAAATCAAAGACCATTCGGGCAGGTTTAAAAAAATAATGTAGGATAAAGCCGAGGAGTCCGCCTATGAACAAAAAAGCAGCGATGCGGATGTCCCAGGCCGTGAACCAATCCTGGTCATTGCCGCGATCTAAAAAGTATTGGAAAGCGCTGATGGTTAAGGCGAGTAAAGCAAAGCCTTCCCAATCCATTAAA
>JBMDXV010000135.1:0-6921 GCA_048594525.1 Gammaproteobacteria bacterium
TATTATACGTTAAATCCAGTACTTATTCTGCATTAAGACTGTTAATTACTCTTAAAAATTATTATTTTTAAATCAATAAATCCACTCGTTTGAGGAATTTTGCAAGTGCCTCAACTATACTCTTACATTTTTAATTTTTGCAATTCTCTAACAGGTAGATTTAATTTATTGTTAATTGCACTGAGTTTATAGTACCCCGCCTCAATTAAGCGCTGCGCCACCTGATCAAGTTGCTGAATATTTAAGTCTTGGCCCCGAATGAATTTTTTAGCAAGCTTGATTACACTAGCAAGCTTTTAGAAAAAGGCTAAATATGCTAAGCTCAATGTCTAAAAAAAAAATAAATTAAAGGAGTGAACCCATGTCAAACATTCAGATTACAGGACGTCATCTCGAAGTCACGCAAGCCATCCAAGATTATTTTAAAAGCAAATTTGAAAAGGTTGAACGGCACTTTGATCATATCACTAACGTTCACGCCGTATTAACCATTGAAAAGCCTAATCACATTGTTGAAGCAACCGTGCATGCATCAGGCCATGCAGATCTTTTTGCTCAGGGGAAGGCGGAAAACATGTATGCAGCTATTGATGCACTCATGGATAAATTAGATCGCCAAATCCTGAAGCATAAAGCTAAAATTGAGCGGACTTAAAGCCGCTTTACAAAATCACTGAACTTTAAAAGCATCTCTTTGAGACGGGTTTCCGTGGCTTGATCAATCAGACGCCCTTCCAGCGTGAAGGCACTGTAGGCACTGCCCAGGGCAAACATATCCGGATAAACAAAAGCGCCGCAGCCTTCAAAAGGAACGCGCATTTGCCAAAGCCCGCGAATCCCACCGGGGAGGGCGGGTGACGCTGACATCAAGAGAATTTTTTTACCTGTCCACGGCATGGGCTGAACGCGGGAGACCCAATCGAAGAGATTTTTGAAGCTGCCCGGCATCGCATAATTATATTCGGGCACCGAAAACACCACGCCATCACACGCCTCCATATCTTTAATGAATTCAAGGGTTGGGGCGGGAAAGCCTGCTGCTTCGACATCCCCATCATAAATCGGCAATGGATAATCATTAAAGGCTTTCAAATCGGCGGCAATATTGAGTTTCCCGAGTTCATCCTGTACGACTTGAATCAACTTTTTATTGACAGAACCTTTCCGCAACGAGGCGGCCATCAGCATGAGTTTCACATTTGTTCTCCAAATAGGCCCCGATCAATGAGATCGCAAAGGCAGTGAATGATAAGTAAATGGGTCTCTTGTATACGATTGGTTTTGTGCGAAGGAACTCGAATTTCTACATCTCCCAGTCGGAGGACAGACGCTATTTTACCGCCGTCTTTCCCTGATAAAGCAACTACATGCATGCCTCGCTCATGCGCAGCATGAAGGGCTTCTACCACATTTGCTGAATGACCGCTCGTAGAAATCGCAAGCAAAACATCCCCAGCCTGTCCAAGGGCTTTGATCTGTTTCGAAAAAACTTCTTCATAACGGTAATCGTTCGCAATGGACGTTAAGGTTGAAGTATCTGTTGAAAGCGCAATGGCTGGTAAAGGAGGCCGCTCACGCTCATAACGATTGAGTAATTCGGAGGAAAAATGCTGTGCATCTCCTGCTGAACCGCCATTCCCGCAGGTCAGAATTTTTTTGTTTTCTAATAAAGCCTGAATCATGACGTGAGCTCCTGCTTCAATGGCTTGTGGCAAGACTTTTAAACCTTCTTCTTTACTGGCAATGCTGTCTTTAAAATGTTGTTCGATGATGGCAATCAAAACCGTCCCCTAAAATGCATAAAATGCGTTATTAATCCAATTCATATTCTCGCTAGAAATAGCAACGACGTCAAACCTGCACATGGGCGGCCGGTTACTATATTTACACTGCAGGTAATATTGTGCTGAACGAATAAGACGTTTTTGTTTCACACGAGAGATTGAGGACTCACTCCCCCCAAAATCAGTGGATTGACGAAACCGTACTTCAACAAAAACGAGTACCGCCTGATCTTGCATGATCAGATCAATTTCGCCCACTTTACAGCGAAAATTACGCTCTACTAAGCGGAGCCCTTCTGATACCAAAAAGACCTCAGCTTTTTTTTCATAAGATTGACCAATCGCAATGTTCGAGAGTGGGCTTTGCAAAACTTACTCTTCCTTTTGATCAACAAAAGTTTTCAAGGGCTCTTTGCGCGCAGGGAGGCGTAATTTCTTCAGGGCTTTTGCTTCAATCTGCCTGATCCTTTCGCGAGTTACATCAAACTGTTTACCAACTTCTTCCAAAGTGTGATCAGTATTCATATCAATACCAAAGCGCATCCGCAATACTTTGGCTTCACGTGGGGTTAAGGTATCTAAAACGAAACGGGTGACTTCCTCCAAGTTTTCTTTGACAGCGGAATCCTGGGGAGAAGTCATATTGCCATCTTCAATAAAATCTCCCAAGTGAGAATCATCATCATCCCCAATCGGCGTTTCCATCGAAATAGGTTCTTTTGCAATTTTGAGCACTTTACGGATTTTATCTTCATCCAAATCCATCTTTACACTTAATTCCTTAGGGGTGGCCTCACGGCCCAATTCATGGTGCATTTCTCTTGCAATACGATTGAGTTTATTAATAGTTTCAATCATATGTACGGGAATGCGAATTGTACGCGCCTGATCCGCAATAGAACGGGTAATAGCTTGGCGAATCCACCAGGTAGCATAAGTAGAAAATTTATAACCTCGGCGATATTCAAATTTATCTACTGCTTTCATCAAACCGATATTGCCTTCCTGGATAAGATCTAAAAATTGCATCCCCCGGTTGGTATATTTTTTAGCAATGGAAATAACGAGACGCAGGTTCGCTTCGGTCATTTCTTTTTTTGCACGAAGTGTTTTAGCCTCACCAATAGACTTGCGACGATTGACCTCCTTGATTTCGAGAACGGACAGTCCATACTTATCAGTAGCATCTTTAATTTTGCGCTGCGCTTCCGAAATTTCAGGGCGAAAGCTGATAAGCCGCTCTTTATAGGCGCTCCACTCTTCAATGACCTCATCAATCCAATTAAAATCGCTTTCTTTACCTTTAAATTTTGTTAAAAACTCACTACGCGGAACGCGACAGTTATCAATGCAAATGTGGCTAATCAATCGCACTTGCTCCCGAATGACATCTAAAACCTCACGCGCCCCCTTGGTTAAGCTATTAAACTCTTGGCTTGCCAGTTTAAAAACAAGAAAATTCTTTTTTAGTTCAGCCTGGGCTGCTTTGGTTTCAGCAGCCACTTTACCATTGTCCTTGAAAGCTTTTTTATATTTTTCAAACAAGTCTTTTAATTCGGCAAATCGGGCAGCTGCTTTTTCAGGGTCCGGGCCTAATTCCCCGAGAACATCCCCTCCCGCGCCTTCGCCTTCTTCCTCACCATCTTCCGGGCTTGTAATTACTGGCTCAGGCAGCACAATTTCCTCTCCGGCATGCTCATCCCCTTCATGGATTTCAACAGGGGTAATAGGATCTTCTTCATCCGTAAACCCCGTAATAATATTCGAAAGCGGCCGCTCTTCTTGCTGAGACCGATAATAAGACTTTAAAAATTGATTGATAATCACTGGATAATCAGCCAGCACATCGAGCACTTGTAGCGCCCCTTCTTCGATCCGCTTTGCAATTTGAATTTCGCCCTGACGCGTGAGAAGGTCTACCGTGCCCATCTCTCGCATATACATTCTTACAGGGTCATTGGTCCGGCCAAGTTCATCTTCAAGATTGCTCACCAAAGTCGAGTTTTCAGCCACCTCTTCTTCTACAACTACAGGCGGAGCCGCATTCTCAAGCAAAAAGGGGTCTACATCTTCAACAGATTGAAAAACTTGAATACCCATATCATTTAGGATATTTATAATGTTATCGATCTGCTCAGGATCCGTTACATCAGACGGCAAGTGATCGTTAATGTCAGCAACGGTGAGGTAGTTTTGCTCTTTGCCGAGAGCAATCAGTTCGCGCATTTGTGAGAGTTCGTCGAATTGGTCTAGATCAGACATCAGGTCTATTCTCCGTGGTTAAAAGGCACATAATAATTAAAAGCCTCGTATGATAACAAAGGTTCAAGCCGAAGTCCATGTGCACCCAATAAAATAAGTATAAACTGAAGTCAGCCGATAAGCCGGGTTCTGTCGTGGACAATCATTCCTCTAGGCCTTGAATCACTCCAAGGCTCAAGCAACCTACCCGAACCCATCGGGAGTCACGATATACGGGTTCCTATTCGGTCTTGCTTCAAGTGGGGTTTGCCATGCCACCCCTGTTACCAGCGGCGCGGTGTGCTCTTACCACACCATTTCACCCTTACCTCTCACATTTTCATGGAGGGGCGGTATCTTTCTGTTGCACTTTCCGTAGGCTTGCGCCTCCCAGCCGTTAACTGGCACTTTGACTCACTGAAGCCCGGACTTTCCTCCCCCTTGCGGGAGCGATTGCCTGGCCAACTTCGGGACGCATTCTAATACAAAGCGATTTCTGATACAATGATTCTCTTTATTGCAGGTGAAAAATGAATAAGACGTTTGATGTCATTGTAGTGGGAGGAGGGCATGCTGGCACGGAAGCAGCCGCCGCGGCGGCACGTATGGGTTGCCGCACCCTGCTTTTAACGCACAATATCGAAACCCTCGGCCAAATGTCGTGTAACCCTGCGTTTGGCGGAATCGGCAAAGGCCACCTTGTGAAAGAAATTGACGCACTCGGCGGCATCATGGCAGAGGCGGTGGACGAAGCGGCCATCCAAATCCGAATTCTTAACGCGAGTAAAGGGCCCGCGGTACGGGCGACGCGTGCTCAGGCAGATCGGACGCTCTATCGGCGTGCGGTGCGAAATCGCCTTGAACATTATCCCAATCTCACCCTGTTTCAACAAGCTGTCGATGACCTCGTGGTGGAAAGCGACACTGTGAAAGGCGTCGTCACCCAAATGGGTTTAGCCTTCTATGCCCCGGCTGTGATCCTGACGACAGGCACGTTCTTAGGCGGCAAGATTCACATCGGCATGAATCATTATGCAGGAGGCCGCGCAGGCGACCCTCCCGCAATTGCGCTTGCAGCGCGTTTACGCGAATTACCTTTTCGCGTGGGCCGACTCAAAACAGGAACGCCCCCTCGCATTGATGCGCGCACGGTTAATTTTGAAGGCTTATCAATTCAGCACAGTGATGATCCCCTCCCGGTCTTTTCATTCATGGGAGCCGCGGATCAACACCCGCGTCAAATTCCCTGTTATATCACCCACACCAATGAAAAAACGCATGACATCATTCGCAAAAATTTGCATCTCTCACCCATGTATAGCGGCGTGATCGAAGGCATCGGCCCGCGCTATTGTCCGTCTATTGAAGACAAAGTAGTGCGGTTTGCCGAAAAAAAAGCGCATCAGATTTTTATTGAGCCCGAAGGCCTAGAAACCACCGAACTCTACCCCAACGGCATTTCCACAAGCTTGCCGTTTGAAGTGCAAATTGACATCGTTCATTCGATGAAAGGCTTTGAAAATGCGCATATCACGCGACCTGCCTATGCCATTGAATACGATTTTTTTGATCCGCGCGACCTCAAACCCTCCCTCGAAACCAAAGTCATCGCTGGCTTGTTTTTTGCAGGCCAAATTAATGGAACCACCGGATACGAAGAAGCAGGCGCTCAAGGCATTTTAGCGGGCTTGAATGCAGCCCTCCTCGTTAAAGGCGACCCGCTATGGTCACCCAAACGCCACGAAGCGTATATTGGCGTACTCGTGGATGATCTCATCACCGCCGGAACATCCGAGCCTTACCGCATGTTTACAAGCCGCGCCGAATACCGCCTGCAACTCCGCGAAGACAATGCCGATGCGCGTTTAACCCCCATCGGCCACACCCTCGGACTCGTGGATGAAAAAAGGTGGCAGGCGTTTAATCAAAAAAGGGAAGCCATCGCGAGTGAAACGGAGCGTTTAGAAAACGCCATCATCCAGCCTGATTCAGATGCAGGCCACTATTTCCGCACAAAAGGCATCGACTTGAGTCGCGAATATCACGCCCTCGAACTCTTAAAACGCCCTGAAATCAGCTATAAAGATTTGCATAGCGTGATGCCTGCCAGAGACCCTATCGAAGACACGGTTGCAGAACAGGTTGAAATCCAAGTCAAATACGCAGGCTACATCCATCGCCAGAGTGAAGAAATCGCGAGGCAAAAACAAGCCGAAGATTTAAAAATCCCGGCGCAGCTTGATTATGCCAAAGTTCCGAGCCTCTCCCTCGAAGTGCGCCAAAAATTCACAGCGGTGAGGCCGACCACCGTGGGCGAGGCCTCCAGGATTCCCGGTATCACCCCTGCTGCCATTTCTTTACTGCTGATTTATCTTAAGAAAAAGCAAGGCCACCATCGCTTTTAAGCGTTAAGAGATCTAATGATATCCAGGCTTAAGTTTTTGTTCCAACGCTTAAAAACCTGCTAAAAAAGATTCAGCCTTCCTGACTTCGATCCCCTCTACCCTCCGCTCATGGCGGAGGTGTCGCACGATTTGCACAGAGGGAAAACCATACTTTTTATAAAACGTATAGAGCGATTTACTCACGTCGGCATCGCTATTTTTCACCTCAATCAATTGTTGGATTTCACCCTTTTTCACCAAGGCAAAATCAACCTCAGCGCCCTCTTTTGTCCGCAGATAATGCAAGGCATAGGGTTCAGCATCATAATCTATTTTGGAAAAAGTGTATTTTAGCAAACTCAGCGCGGTCAAGTTTTCGAGCGCTGCGCCGGAATGGCGTTGTTGCATAACCCTCTGAGCAGAAACATTGGTTCATAATTTAAGCTACACGATAACTTTTGGGCATACCTATCCTGGTCATTTTATTTAACACCCCACAAGCAATCATCCCT
>JBMDXV010000136.1:0-8752 GCA_048594525.1 Gammaproteobacteria bacterium
CTTGCTTATAGACCAATTCTCCTCTATATGCTACATCTGCATGCTTTGCGACCTGACCGCACTTTTATTCACACCCTTTATAAAATGGGGGCCATGCCCGGCTTCCGTGCTTATATTGGCGTCATCCCGAATCAACAATTGGGTATTGTGATTTTACTGAATCAATCGGTTTCTCCCCTGACGGTGATCAAGGCGGGTCGTACGATTTTAAAAGGGCTTGATTCCGAGAAATTCCCCCTATGACAGCTATCGGTCTTTGTGCTAAAATCTCAGGGCTTTAGAATACAAAGGAAATCCATGGAATATGAACTCAATGATCAGGATCGGGCTGAGATTGTAAAAAAGTTTTTCAAGAAATATGGGCTGTGGATTATCGTTGCGGTGGTCGTGATTGCAATCGGGTTCGGCATCAATGCCTACATGCAAAAGCGGGAGGCGCTCGCGAATCAAAATGCCTCTGTCGCCTATGATGCTTTGTTTGCCGCTGCCCAGAACGGCGCTACGGTGAATCAGACCACTCAGGCTGCAACGGACCTTATCAAAAATTATCCCGGCACCGTCTACGCGACATTTGCGAATTTGTTGCTCGCGAACATTGCCGTGCAGCAGGGAAATTTGGGAGAAGCGGATCAGATTTTGACTGCGGTCTTAAAAAGCAATGATCACAACACCCTCTCCCCCCTCATTCGTTTACGCCTCGCCCGCGTGCTGATTGCGGAAAACAAACCAGATGATGCGGTCGCTCTCTTGAAGCATCCGCCAAAAGGATTTGAAGCGTCTTATAGCTTGGTAACAGGAGACGCCCTCTTGTCGCAAAATAATCAAGCGGCTGCAAAAGCAAGTTATCTTGCCGCACAGGCAGTTGATCAAAATGATCCCGTGACCGCGCAAATGATTACGGAGCGTTTAAACAGTTTAAGTGGAAATTCATAAATGAAGAACATGAAACAATATGGTTTGAAAATAGTTGGGGCGCTATCCTTCGCGGCCCTATTGCTCTCAGGATGCGCGACCGATAATACGCCAAAACCGACGCCGCTTGCGCATAATGCGCCGAGCGTGATTCAGGTTAAAACCCTCTGGACCCGTAAATTTACGGGGGGAAATGAAGGGGAGAACCTGATCTTGGGATCGGCCTTGCAGGGCACCACTTTAATCACACCCGGATTTAACGGAAACGTTGTGGCGTCTGATGTGGGAACGGGCAGTATCCTGTGGCATATTCATCTTGATGAACACATTATCGCCACGCCCGGAACCAATGCCAATCGTATTTTTATCGGAACGAAGAATGCTTATTTGTATGCCTTGGACCTGAATACAGGACAAGTCGTGTGGCACACTGCCTTGCCGAGCGTCATTTTGGGCGCTCCCACTGCGGCCGATGATGTGGTTGCCGTTTTGTGTCATGATTCAACCGTGGTTGTTTTGTCGGCGGATACGGGCAAAATCCTCTGGTCTTATCAGGCGACGTCTCCTTCCCTCACCTTGTATCGCAACAGTAGCCCCATCATCAATAACAACACCGTCTATGTCGGTTTTGATAACGGCCAATTGGGTGCGTTTGATCTGTATCGGGGAATCGAAAGCTGGCAAGTTCCCGTTGCAATTGAATCCAGCACGGAGGCCGTGCAAAATATGGTGGATATTGACGGCACGCCCGCGATGGATAATGGCGTTTTGTTTGTGACGTCTTATCATGGCACGCTCTCTGCGATCAACATGACCAATGGCAGCTTAATTTGGCAACGCCCTAACTCTTCCTTTGAGTCGCCAGCGATTCAAAACAACAAAGTGGTGGTGGTCGATGAAACCGGGAAAATTCAAGCTTTTGATGAAAGCACTGGCGCGCCGCTTTGGCAGCAGAAAGATTTGCTCTATCGCTTTATTTCCAATCCCGCTGTGATCAATAACGAAGCCGTGGTGGGCGATCTCGCAGGCTATGTGCATTTTATTTCTTTAGACGATGGCAGCCTGCTCGCTCGCGTACAAATAGCGAGTAAAAGCATCAGTGCAGCGCCCATTGTTGATAACAACGAGGTGATTGTGACAGCCGATGATGGCACGGTTGCAGTGTTACAGCCCTCTCAATAGGACAGACATGATTCCCGTTTTAGCTTTAGTAGGGCGACCGAATGTCGGTAAGTCTTCGTTATTTAATGCCTTAACCCATAGCCGTCAAGCGCTGGTCGCGGATGAGCCGGGCGTGACGCGCGATCGCCAATATGGTGAAGTAAAGGTCGGCGATATTCCTTTTATTCTCATCGATACAGGAGGGCTTGTCACCGAAGCGGAAGGCATCACGCGCTTTATTGTGAAATCCGCTCATACGGCGATTGAGGAAGCGGATATTATTCTCTTTCTCGTCGATGCGCGCGCAGGCTTAACGCCGGAAGATCACGCGATTGCAGAACTCCTCCGCAAAACCCGGAAGCGGGTGATCGTGGTAGTGAATAAAGTAGATGGCTTAAATGAAGACGTCGCGATCATCGAATTTTTTGAACTCGGCATGGGGGAACCCATCCCTATCTCGTCTGCGCATCGCTCCAACCTTGAAGCCCCCCTCCGGCGCGCTAAAAAGTGGCTGGATGAGATTCCCCTCCATGAGGTTTCTCCGGTTGAAATCCAGGGCATTAAAATCGCCCTCGTGGGTCGGCCGAATGTCGGAAAGTCGACGTTGACGAATCGTATGCTGGGCGAAGAACGCGTGATTGTTTGTGATCTTCCCGGCACCACGCGCGATAGCATTTATATTCCCTTTACCCACCGAAACGATGCGTTTACCCTGATCGATACCGCAGGCGTTCGTCGCCGGGGCCGCATTAACGAAGCGGTTGAAAAGTTTTCAGTCGTCAAAACGCTGCAATCTATTCGCGATGCCCATGTTGTCATTTTTTTAGTGGATGCGCGAGAAAGCCTGACGGATCAAGATTTGAGTCTCCTCGACTTTGTGATTTCAAGCGGCCGCTCGCTCGTATTTACCGTCAATAAATGGGATGGCCTCTCGCTCGAACAAAAAGAAAGAGTCAAAGAAGACATCGATCGCAGGATGGGGTTTTTGGACTTCGTCGAAACCTTTTTCATCTCCGCCTTGCATGGCAGTAATGTGGGACTCCTGTTTGATGCAGTCAAGCGTTCCTACGCCTCCAGCATCATGGAATTGCCTACGCCTTTATTGACCACCCTCCTCGAAAAAGCCGTCTTAGAACATAATCCGCCGATGGTGCAAGGTCGCCGCATTAAACTCAAATATGTCCATTGCGGCGGGCACAATCCGCCAACACTCGTAATGCATGGCAACCAGCTCGATAACCTACCCGAAAGCTATATCAAATACCTGGAACGTTTTTATCAAAAGGCCTTAAAAATGGTGGGTACACCAATTTTGATTGAACGCAAAACAGCTAAAAACCCCTATGAAGGCCGTTATGAAAAATTAACGCCGCGTCAGCAAAGGCATGGGCGGAAGAGTCCAAAACACTAAGAATAACAATGGGATTACAAAAGTTTTTCAGCAGGAATGAAAGCTAAGCTGCATGAACCATGCTGCCCTTCACCGTGTTATTTCTGCTTTATCGTACACAGAACACCTCTTGTTTTCTCTAAATCATTTGTCTATAATCATGTCTCCTTATCGCGGGGTGGAGCAGTCTGGTAGCTCGTCGGGCTCATAACCCGAAGGTCGTAGGTTCAAATCCTGCCCCCGCTACCAATTTTAAAAAGAGGCCTTTAGGGCCTTTTTTGTTTTGTAGTTAAAAGAAAAACGAGGATGTATGCGGAGCGATTTAGTAGCGGGCGTTGCCCCTGTCGTAGAAGCCACGGGTTACATTTTTTGGGGCTTGGAATTTCGGCCTTATGGGCGCGGAAAGGATTTATTGCGCGTGTATATCGACCACGAAAATGGCATAGGGGTAGACGATTGTGAAAAAGTCAGTCGTGAACTGTCACGGGTACTGGATGTGGAAAATTCGATACGCGGAGAATATATCCTTGAAGTCTCTTCACCGGGTTTAAACCGGCGTTTATTCTTGCTCGATCAGTTTCATCATTTTTGTGGCGAGACCATTGCGCTTAAAACCAAAAGGCTGCTGGAAGGCCGTAAAAATTTTAATGGAATTTTAAAAAATGTTGTGGGCGACATCATTCATGTTAAAGAAAACGAAACCATATATGCCATTCCTTTTGATGAAATATTAAACGCACACATTGTGAAAATTTAGGGAGAATAAACCTTATGAGCAAAGAACTATTACTGGTGATCGAATCTGCGGCCAATGAAAAAAGCATTAGCCGAGAGGCAGTTAACGAGGCGATGGAGCAGGCTGTGGCTATGGCAACCCGTAAAATGAAAGGGATTGACCTTGAGGCTCGGGTTGAAATTGACCCCAAAACAGGGGATTTTAAAACGTTTCGACGCTGGACGGTGGTGAACGATGACGTGGAAATTGAAAACCCCGACGCACAAATCACATTGAGTGAAGCCCTGAAGGAAGATCCTTCTATTGAAGTGGGAGAAGTATTAGAAGAAGAAATGCCTTCCATTGAATTTGGTCGAATTGCGGCACAAACAGCGCGTAATATCGTGATGCAAAAAATTCGTGATGCTGAGCGAGATAAGCTGGTTGAAGAGTTCCAGGGGCGTGTAGGAGAATTGATACTGGGCACTGTCAAACGTGTGACTCGCGATGTTGTCATAGTAGATTTAGGCGAACATGCCGAAGCCATCATGCCGAGAACTGAAACCATCCCGCGGGAAGTTTACAAAATGGGAGATCGAATTCGCGCGTATTTAAAAGAAGCCTTTAGAGATCAGCGAGGTGCGCAAATTATTTTGAGCCGCGCATGCCCGGAAATGCTGATGGAACTCATGCGATTAGAAGTGCCTGAAGTCGCTGAAGACATTATCGAAATTAAAAAAGCCGTACGAGATCCTGGTAATCGCGCTAAAATTGCAGTCAAATCATATGATAGTCGGGTAGACCCGATTGGAGCGTGCATCGGGATGAGGGGATCGCGCATCCAAGCCGTGACGAATGAGCTTGCCGGAGAGCGGATTGACGTCATTGTCTACGATGATAACCCTGTGCAATTTGTGATGAATGCGCTCGCACCTGCTGAAATTGTTTCTGTCGTCATGGATGAAGAAAACAAAGTCATGGACATTGCGGTGAAAGAAGAGCAGCTCTCTCTTGCGATTGGCAGAGGCGGGCAAAACGTGCGGATGGCGGGTCAGCTCACGGGTTGGCGTTTGAATGTCATGGCTGAAAATGAAAGAGAAGGCTCGAGTAAAATCGACTTAAATTATCAGAAAACCCTTTTAATGCAAGGCCTAGATGTGGATGATGACGTTGCTCAATTATTGATTAACGAAGGTTTTACGAGCTTAGAAGAAGTTGCATACGTTCCAGCGCAGGAACTTGTTGAGATTGGTGCGTTTGATGAAGAAGTAGTGATGGAGCTCCGTAATCGGGCTAAAAACGCGTTGCTTGCCCGGGCATTATCAAATGATCCGAAGGCGAATCTCAATCAAGACCTTCTCGCGTTAGAGGGGATGACAGAAGAGCTTGCAATCCAGCTTTCTGAGCGGGGGATTGTGACGCGCGATGATTTGGCAGAACAGGCTGTTGATGAAATTATGGACTTGCCGGGTATGACGGAGACGTTTGCAGGAAAACTGATCATGGCTGCTCGGGCCCATTGGTTTGATGAAGAAGCTTAGCCGATAGTGCAAAGATTGAAAAAGTTGAGGAGAAATGAAGATGGCAAACATTACAGTCAATCAACTTGCCGGACGAGTCGGCTTAAGTGTTGATGCCCTTTTGGCAAAGTTTAAGGAAGCAGGTCTTCCTCAAACATTAGCTGATGAGGTGGTGACCGATGCTCAAAAAGAAATACTGCTTGCTCATATACAAGCAGCTCCTCAGGTTTCGCCTAAAAAAATCACCCTGTCCTTAAAAAAAGCACCGGATGTTAGTCATCGTAATCAGGTGGTCGAAGTCCGCAAGAAGCGGAGTTTTGTCATGCCTTCTCCTGATGAAATTCGCGAAATGGCAGAAGCAGAAAAGAAGCTTCGCCTGGAAGAAGAAGTGCGGCAGCAAGAAGCTTTAAAGCGTGAAGAAGCCCTGAGCGAAGCGCGACGGAAAGAAGAGGAAATGCGTAAAGCCAAAGAGGAAGCCCTGCGTGCGGAAGCCTCCGCTGCTAAAGTAGGGGATCCGGCTAAAACAGGCAAGGCTCCGGAAGCCGCCTCTCCCCTTGCAACATCGTCCCTTATAGACGGAACCAAGCCCCCGTTGAAAGTGCGGGAAAAGACCAAAGAAGAAATCGAAAAAGAAGAAGCAGAAGAGCTCAAAGCGAAAAAGCTTGTAAAAATTAAACCGGAAGACCGCGGCGTACATCATTTCTCTATTGCTGCAATTGAACAAGATGATGAGGAAGAAAAAGGCCGAGATCGCTATGCCCCTCGTCATAAAAAAAGAAAATCTTACAGCGCCCCCACCTTAAAAACCCAGGAGCCCATTATTCGTAAAGTTGAAATAGCAGAGTCTATTACTGTATCCGATTTAGCCCAAAAGATGGCCGTTAAAAGTGCGGAAGTCATCAAAGCGCTGATGAAAATGGGCGTCATGGCAACGATCAATCAGGTCATAGATCAGGATACCGCTCTGCTCGTTATAGAAGAATTGGGTCACGAGGCGGTCATACTCAATGAAAATGCCGTGGAAGATGCGGTTATGAATCAGGCAGTTGAAGGAGAACTCAGTGCACGCCCTCCTGTTGTCACGATTATGGGACATGTGGATCATGGTAAGACGTCTCTCCTCGATTACATGCGCCGCACCAAAGTGGCGGCCGGAGAAGCAGGCGGCATTACGCAGCATATCGGCGCCTATCATGTGGAAACGGCCAAAGGTATGATCACTTTTTTAGATACGCCGGGCCACGCCGCCTTTACGGCGATGCGCGCGCGCGGAGCGCATTGTACCGACATCGTGGTGCTCGTCATTGCAGCCGATGACGGTGTGATGCCCCAGACGGTTGAGGCGATTCAACATGCCAAGGCCGCAAAAGCACCCATTGTGGTCGCGATCACTAAAATCGACAAACAGGAAGCCAATCCTGATAAGATTAAACAGGATTTAACTGCTTACGAAATTATCCCGGAAGAATGGGGAGGCGAGAACATGTTTGTCGGCGTGTCTTCTAAGTCTGGGGAAGGGGTCGACGCTCTCCTCGACGCTATTTTATTGCAGGCTGAAGTCTTAGAACTGAAAGCCGTTGTAAATGCCCCTGCACGCGGAGTGGTATTAGAGTCCCGGCTTGATAAAGGCCGCGGGGTCGTTGCAAGTGTTCTCGTCCAAATCGGAACTTTAAAAAAGGGAGATATTCTTCTCGCAGGCACCGAATTTGGTCGGGTTCGCACTTTGCTAAATGAAGTCAGGAAACCGATTGATTCCGTCGGCCCTTCGATTCCAGCAGAAGTCATCGGATTATCAGGCTTACCCCAGGCGGGAGACACCATGATCGTCGTTGAGAGCGAGAAAAAAGCACGGGAAGTCGCCTTATTCCGGCAAGGAAAATATCGCGACGTGCGCTTACATCGTGAGGCTGCATCGCTTGATAACCTGTTTGATCGCTTTAAAGAAGGCGAGCAAAAGTCCTTAAATGTGGTTTTGAAAACAGATGTACAAGGCTCCCTCGAAGCACTTGTAGACGCTTTGAGGAAACTATCCATTGATGAAGTGAAAGTGAATGTGATCGCGAGTGGCATCGGGGGAATCACAGAATCAGATATCACCCTTGCGATTGCGTCAAATGCCGTCGTGTTCGGGTTTAATGTTCGTGCGGACCAAACGGGCAAACAACTCGCCGAGCGGGAAAATCTGGATCTTCGCTATTATAGTGTCATTTACAATCTCCTCGACGACGTTAAACTCGCAATGACGGGGATGCTCTCTCCCGAATTCAAAGAAAATATTATTGGCATTGCGGAAGTACGTGAAGTCTTTAAGTCTTCAAAATTTGGCACGATCTCAGGATGTATGGTGATTGACGGAATCGTTAAGCGGAACAATCCTATTCGCGTTTTACGTGATAATGTAGTGATTTTTGAAGGGGAGTTACAGTCCCTGCGCCGCTTCAAAGATGATGCCGCTGAAGTACGTCAAGGCATGGAATGCGGGATCGGAGTGAAGGATTATCAAGACGTGAAAACAGGGGATCAGATCGAGGTCTATGAACGCGTTAAAGTAGAGCGTACATTATAAGCGTGGTTAGGAATCATCATGAAAAAAAAACCGTTTCGATTAGATCGTGTCAATGACTTGATGCAGCAGACGCTGGCTGTTATTTTGCATCGTGAAGTGAACGATCCCGAATTACAAAAAGTGACCCTGTCAGGCGTGAATGTATCACGCGATCTCGGACACGCTAAAATCTACTTTGTGGTTCCGCCGGAATCAAACGTCGAGGCAGTAATGCAAGGCTTTGACCGAGCGAAAGGTTTTTTACGCGCGCAGCTTGCCGAGCGATGCGGGCTCAGGATCATGCCGGAATTACATTTTCATTATGATAAATCTTTTCGGGAAGGCGGCCATATTGACGCGTTAATCCAAAAGGGTGTGAATAAAAGTGCGGTCAGGTCAAGCAGCCTGCTTTAGCCAATAAGCCTCCCAGTTATGATTTGCACGACAAGTGCGCAAAGCGATTATGTTGGCAGCATGATCGACAGTCCACCATGCTCCTGGCAGTTTCA
>JBMDXV010000137.1:0-5584 GCA_048594525.1 Gammaproteobacteria bacterium
TGAGAACAAAGGGGTAACGATGCGGTAATAAGCTTAAAATTTCAGTAATATTAATTTCTTCAGGCTTGATGGTCATATGGTTTTTTTCCTATTAACTTTTCAACACGGTTCATTCGGGCTATAAATTTGTTCCACTCTAAAAGAGGCCGCGCGTGCAGATTGGAAGAATAGAGGCCCGGCACCTTCAAGTCTTTTGAAACGCCTGACATGGCGGCAATCATCACGCCATCCCCTAATTTAACATGGCCTGTAATGCCTGCTTTGCCGCCTAAAAGACAGCCCCGCCCTACTTCGCTACTGCCCGCAATGCCGACCTGTGCCGCCATCGCAGTGCCTTCGCCTACAACCACATTGTGCGCGATTTGCACCTGATTATCAATCTTCACGCCGCTTTTAATGAGCGTATTTTCAAGCGCGCCCCGATCGATCGTCGTATTGGCACCGATCTCAACGTCATCTTGAATCTCCACACCACCGAGCTGCGGTATTTTGAGCCACTGCCCCTGATCGTTCGCAAGGCCAAAACCATCTGAACCGATTACTGCACCACTGTGAATAATACAGTTTTTGCCCACAGACACCCGATGATACAACGTCACCCGGGGCTTTAAAATTGTCCCTTCGCCTACACTTGAGTAGGCACCTACGATCGAGCCTGCGCCAATCACCACCTTTTCAGAGAGGATCACCCCTTCCTCTAAGACCACAAAGGGGCCGATGCTGGCGGAATGCGGCACCTGAACGGAAGGGTGAATTACTGCGGTGGGGTGAATCCCGGAGGGCATTTTAGGGGTATCGTCAAAAAGCGCAGCCGCTTTTGCAAAGCCGACGTAGGGGTCTTTCATCACGAGTGCACGAACTTTGCACTCCGAGAGCAGGGCTTCTGTTAAAATCACCGCAGCCGCTTCTGTGCCTGCGAGATGCTGTTTATATTTAGGATTAGATAAAAAGCTGATCTCGGATGGGCGAGCATGCGTCAAGGGCGCGATGCCCGTAATCAGGGTATCCTCCTCACCTTGCAAATCAAGGCGGGCGCCAATTTTATCTGCAATGTCCGACAGCCTATAAGTCATGGCATGCGCGCTTTGCATTAGTTCTTCGTTGGGCCTGACATCATTGTCACCACCTGGCTCGTGATATCAAAAGAGTCTTTATAAAAAGGAATGGTCTGGTTGGTGAAAACCATGTCAAAATCTCCCGCTTGGGCGATTTCCGTAATCGCGTTGACAAGCTCTTTCTGGAAGACACCAGCCGCTTGCTGTTGTTGTTGCTCTGTTGATTTCCGGAAGCTTGCAATATCCGCTTGAAGTTTTTGCTGTTGGGTCGAGAGCGCCTGTTCTTGCGTAGCTTTGTCGGTAGCACTCAGTGTCGGCGCGTTCCGGTTAAAATTGGTCACTGCGGTTTGAAACGTCGTTTCCTCCGCATTGAGTTTAGTGACTTGCGGCGCAATCGCTTTTTTCATCTGATCCACCGTGGCTTGACCTTGCGGGGCTTCTGCAAACACTTCTTGAACATTGACAATTCCGACTTTTAAGTCGTCTGCAAACGCAGTCATGCTCACAAATACGAGGCTTGCAGCGACGAGGGTTTTTAGGGTCTTCATTTCGTTTCTCCTTGTTTTAAAATACGGTTCCCAAATTAAATTGGAAATAGTTGGTGTTATTCGCGGTGCGATTAATGGGTTCTGCAAAGCTAAAGCCCATAGCCCCCAGCATCGGAATAACAAACTCAAGGCCCACCCCGCCAGTATACGCAATATTGGAAAAAGTGGGATGGGTTGCCCCTGCGGCATTGTCCCAGGTGGTACTCGAACTGTAGGTTTGATAGACATTCCCTGCATCTAAAAACGTAATGAGTTTCACATTGGGTTTGTTATAGAAGGGCACCGGAAAATAAAGCTGCAAAGTCGAATTCACAAGAAAGTTACCGCCGAGCGCCGAGCCTTGAGAAGTGGAACCTGGTGTGCAGACACTGGAATCCGTACAGATAATCGTATCCTGAGGCCCCATTTGCCCTGCCGTATAGCCCCGAACTGTCCCCACTGCCCCGGTTCCCCAGGGGCTCACGCCTGTTCCCCAACCTCCTGCATAATAGTTTAAAAAGAAAGGCAAGTTCGGGTTATTGCCATAGCCACCGCCATACGCAAGGCCTCCGCCCACCATCATCGTAACGTTCGGATTAAGCGCATAATACCAATTTCCATTGGCATTGGCCTGATACCATTCTAAGCTGCTGCCGGGCATCGCCACTTTCAAACCCGTACTCGCAAATACGCCTTGGGTCGGGAAAAAAGCGCTATTGGTTGAGTTCCTCTGCAAGCCAAAACTCAAAGAATAGGTGTTATACGCATCTCCATACTCATTGGTAAAATTTTGTACCGTAGCCGATTGCGAGTCCCCGGGCTGTTGCAGAATCGTGTGATCGAGCCCCCCTCCGAAATAAAAGCTGTTCCAAGTACTGATGGGAATAGAATACGTAAGCGTCCCTCCGACGGAGTTTGTCGAGAAATTGGTTAAGCCTTCTTCTGATGCATTGTTCTTGGTAAAGTACACGCCCACCGATTGCGAGACGCCTGACAAGGTAAAGAAAGGCTGGGTAAAATTAGCGCTCACATTTTGGTAAGGGCGAGACACCTGCGCATTAATACCGAAATTATTCCCGCTTCCAAACAGGTTATTCATGTTAAAACCGGCCTGGAATAATACGCCATATAAGCCACCATAGCCGATGGCCGCACTCACTGTATTCGCAGCCTGCTCATTGACAGTGTAGTCGACATTCACTTTGTTGTTGGTATTTGGCACAGGGGTGGTGTTTTCTGTCACTTGTGGCGTATAAGGCAAGCGCTGTAAGGCAACAGTGGACTCATCAATCGCGGTTTTAGAATACGTGCTGCCTTCAACAAATTTCATGCGCTCACGTAGGGTTTGATCATTGGTGACCGTATTGCCTTTAAACTCAAGCGAATTGATATAGACTTTCTGACCCGGTGTGACATAAAAGGTAATAAATACGGTGCGCTTATCTTTATCAACCGTCGGCACAGGATTCACATTGACAAAAGCATAGCCTTGATCTGCCACGGTCGTCGCAATCGCCTGCTGGGCGTTTGTCACGATTTGCTTGGAATAAATATCGCCTGATTTGATTTTAACGAGCTTGGTGAGCGCGGCCTCAGGAGCAATTAAGTCTCCCTTAAACGCAAAACCTGCAAACTGATATTGCTGTCCTTCTGTGACGTTCAGGGTGATGTAGGCCTTCGTATGGGTACTATCCAGCGAAGCCTGAGCCGAATTCACCTGCACATCGAGATAACCATGGTTCTGATAAAAATCGATGAGCGCCTTTGCCGCTTTACTGAGCTTATCGGAGGTGTAGACATCCGCCCCTGTAAAAAACGCAACGAGACCCGGTGTACTAATCGGCAACTGATCTAATAGTTTTTTTTCAGAATAAACGGTATTTCCGGTAATATTAATATCTTTAATTTTCGCGTCTAAGCCTTCTGAAACATCAATGGTGATATCGACACGATTATCCGTCGTCGGGATCACGTCGACACTCACCTGGACGGCATATTTTCCCTGACTGTTGTATTCCGTAATCAAGGATTGTTTGATTTGATTAATTAAAGGCTGATTAAACATATTCCCAACCTGCAAACCCACATTATTGAGAACCGAGCGGAGTTGGTCGGTTTTAATGAGTTGATTTCCCTTAATATCAATTTTGGCAATGGTCGGCAATTCCTGCACTTGTACGAGGAGGGTTCCATTTTGATTATAAAGTTGTACATTTTGAAAATAACCAGTTTTAAATAAGTCGCTAATAACCCCGACGGAGGAGGCTGGCGTGACATTATCTCCCACTTTCACAGGATTATTGGCCTGAACGCTCGACAAGGGAACCCGGTTCACGCCTTCATACGTAATATCCTGCACAATGAATGCCTGTGCATAAACGGGTAATAGTCCGAGCGCCAGCAAGGGGGCGCTAATCTTTGCTCTCATTCAACCACTAAGCTATTTTTAAAACACGCTATTCTAACTGAAGCAAAATGAAAAAGCGAAAGCGGTATGCCCTTGCTGTGAAAAACAATAGAATGTGCAGGACTGAAAAAATATTTGCTTAAAAAGAAATCAGACTGTATAATTTCAATCCTTCGTATTTCAAAGTATTTGGTGCTACAATGAGACAGGCTGAAATAAAGGAACATGAGATGACCAGCGCGCTAAGACGATTTGATACCTTAAAGTCCTACAATGCCTTGAAAGAAAGTGGCATCTCAGATGGCCAGGCGATCACACTGGTTGAAATGATTAAGGAAGCCACGGATAGCAGCATTGAGCACCTTGCAACCAAAGAAGATTTAGCCCATGTTAAATTTGAGTTGAAGGAAGATATAGCAAACGTTAAAGCTGAACTCAAAGAAGATATATCAAATCTCAAAGGAGAGTTTGCAAATCTCAAAGGAGACTTCGCAAATCTTAAAGGAGACTTCGCAAACTTTAGAGCGGAACTCAAAGAAGATAACGCTTTGCTGCGAGCAGAGTTCAAGGAGGAGGTACGCGCTTTAAAAGAAGACAATGCACGCTCAGACGGCAAGCTTGATATCTTGACTAAAATTGTCTTCGGCTTTTGCTTTGTTGTGGTGATTAATATGGTTTTCTTCTGGTTGCACCATTAAAGTCAATTTTTTAGATGAATACTTTTCCAAATGAAATAAAGAATCACGCCGCACAGTTGGGGCACGGCAATCCCAATCACATAAAACAGCCAGTTCAGCGGAATCGTTTTGGCGATGACCAGGGTCAACACAAACAAAACGACATATTTTCCTGTTTCACCTCCGAGAAAACCCCACAATATCGATAAGGGAACGAGACGCTTATTTTGCCGATAGACCCGCCAGGCGAGAAAACCATTCCCGAGCAGCATGACCGCTTCACCTAAAAAGAAAGACAAAAGCATAGACCGCGCACAAATGAGCACTACGATCAGTCCGACGCCAGCCGCAGCCGCTTGGCAGAAGAATACATCACGTACGGTTTTTAAGGGAGGCGCTTGCATTAATTCGATGTCCTTTCAAATGCCATATGGCTTCGGGTTAATTCACCCCGGTTGGTTTGTGCGGCCATCAAGGACAACTCCCCACAGAGAATCGTCGCAGCGATGATTTCCGCTAGCCGAATACTGCTTTGGCCAGGATGAAGGGGATCCGGCAGGCATTTTAAGGTTGCGAGATGCGACTGAATGTCAGTATGTTGCTTGCCATTCCCAATCGTCCCCACGATGAGGTTAGGCACATTGACTGAAAAATAGCAATCGCCCTGTGGGGTTACTTCTGCCAGGGTCACACCCTGAGAGCCTTCTACAATATTAGCCGCATCCTGTCCTGTTGCAAGATACGTCGCGAGAAGCAGGTTGGCATAATGTGCATTGGCTGAGCGCACTCCGCCGCTCAAAATACCGCCGAGTAAATTTTTATGGGTGTTTAAATCTCGCAAGGCTTCCGGAGTCGTTCGCAGTTACCGTTCAGAGAGCGCGCGCGGAATCGTAAGCGTTGCAATCACGTGTTTTCCCC
>JBMDXV010000138.1:0-3200 GCA_048594525.1 Gammaproteobacteria bacterium
TTGCAGCTTGTTCATCTCGGCTTAAATGCTTACACTTTCCGGAATAGCGAGGAGGCTGGCCTGAAGCCTTTTGTAACTTACGCTCAAGCTCAAGAGCAGTGTCGGAGCAAAAACAAGGATAGGCGCGATCTAATTCAATTAGCCTGTGATAGTAATGGGCATAGATTGACTCGCGTTCAGACTGGCGATAAGGGCGGTGTTCTCCACCTATTCCTTCGCCTTCTTGCCAATGAATTCCAAGCCATTTTAGGTCTTCGCATAAGGCGTGAATATATTCCTCAGTCGAGCGTGCTTTGTCCGTATCTTCAATACGCAAAAGAAAACTTCCGCCTTGGCCGGATGCATATAAAGCGCTAAATAGAGCAGTTCGGGCATTGCCGAGGTGGATGAGGCCGGTGGGGCTTGGGGCAAAACGGGTTTTCACACATTCCTCCATACTTAAAGTTTGACTATTTCGAGTTGAGAAAGGTATTTCTTCCATTCTTCACCGCACTCGGGATGGGTTAATCCAAGGTGAAGATTGGCTTTTAAATAGCCCAGTTTGTCTCCGCAATCATATCGTGTGCCGCTAAAGCGATGAGCGAAAATGGGGTGCTCCTCTAATAGTTTTGCAATCCCGTCGGTTAACTGGATTTCGCCGCCGCGTCCTTTGTGAGTGTGCTCTAAAGCTGCAAAAATCTGGGACGGTAAGATATACCTGCCCACAACAGCAAGTTCAGAGGGAGCGTCGGAAACAGCAGGTTTTTCAACAATTTTTTCAATTCGACTGGCTGGACTGACAGACACAATGCCATAATGGCTCACTTCTTCTCGCGCGACTTGTTGTACGGCTAAAACACCCGCTGCCTGTTTTTCGTAATATATCTCAACCATTTCTTCTAAGCCCGGGCCTTCAATTAAGTCATCTGCAAGCAGCACAGCAAAGGCTTCGTTATCGATTAAGTCTTTAGCGCATAAGACCGCATGTCCGAGGCCTAGAGCTTCTTGCTGTCGGACATAAATACAATTTACGCCTTTGGGCGGCATGTTTTGCAACGCCTTGAGAAGCGCCCAGCTTTCCTTTTGTTTGAGCCGATATTCAAGCTCAAAATTTTGATCGAAGTGGTCTTCAATCGCGCGCTTGGCGCTGCTCGTCACGAAAATAAGATCAGTAATGCCTGCGCGTAGCGCTTCTTCTACTGCATATTGAATAAGGGGCTTGTCCACTACGGGCATCATTTCTTTAGGGCTTGCTTTCGTTGCGGGCAGAAACCGTGTGCCGAGGCCTGCGACGGGAAAGACAGCCTTTGATATTTTTTTCATGTTAACTTCCTGCAGGCGGCATATATTTTATGGGATCGACAGGGTTACCAAATTGTCTCAACTCAAAATGCAAAATGGGCTTTGCGTTAATCATGCCTACTACGCCAATGGGCGTTGTGCGTGAGATGGTTTGGCCTTTTTTTACAAGCAGGCTTGATAAATTAGTATAGGCTGTTAAAAAATTATTTTCAGATTTTAAGATGACCATGTCGCCATAGCCATTTACGCCCGTTCCGCTGAAGGTCACTATTCCATCTGTTGCCGCCAAAACCTTTGCATTAGCCTGCGTTGTAATTCCGATTCCATTTGCAAAAACGCCCCCCCCGTCACCAAATGAGGTCGTAATTTGCCCTGAAACAGGCCAAGACCAAATGAGACCCGCAGTTTTTATACTAGAGCCCGTCGATACAGAGGGCAGTGAAATAGGAGCAGAAGCTGGGGTTATTTGAGCAAAGCTTAAGTTTTGTGCGGGAATAGGATTGGTTTTTTCTAAGGGCTGTATTTCGCCTCCATATTGTGTGGCTTGAGATGTAATTTCCATCTTTAAAAATTCAGGGTTTGGAATTTTTAATACTTGACCAATATATATATTATAAGGAGGCGCAATGTTATTTAGCTCGGCCAGTGTGGGATAGGGGAGATGATTTTGTGCAGCAATGCCGCTTAAGCTATCCCCACTTTGTACTGTATAATCAGTATATTGAGAAGGAGGAGAAGGCGCAGTTTGAACGGGTTCAAAATTGATGACAGGAGCTGCAGTTTGTGAGCAGCCACTTAATACAGCAAATAGTGCAAGCCCTCCTAATGCCTTGGTGTGTTTACCTCTCATTTTGATACTCCTACTGTTTGTTCAACCAGGTATTTAAACTTGTCAAATGGCTATGCGCGGTCAAATCAATTTGCATGGGTGTGACTGAAACATAGTGATTATGAATTGCATGAAAGTCTGTGCCTTCGCCGCCATCTTTGATTTTACCAACTTCGCCAATCCAGAAAATTTGTCGACCCCGCCCATCTTCAGAGGTGATCACAGGTTCTGAAAAATGCCGATCTCCTTGCCGTGTGGGTTTAATTCCTCGCAGTTCATGGTGGGGCACAGCGGGGACGTTGACGTTAAAAATAATCCCGCCAGCAGGGGGAGATTCCATGATTCGCTTGACCAAATGGATTGTAACCTCTGCTGCCGTTTCATAATACATTTCATCATGCCGTGTTCCTGCTGCTGAAATAGCAATGGGGGGATATTTCAAAAATCGACCTTCAATTGCGCCGCCCACTGTTCCCGAATAGAGTACATCGTCTCCCAAATTCGGCCCGGCATTGATCCCGGAAATAACCATATCCGGTTGCTCCTCTAAAAAGCCGCTCAGGGCAAGCTTCACGCAATCGGCGGGTGTTCCATTAAGCTGCCACCAGCCGGTGGGGGTTTTCATCACCCGTAAAGGCGTTTCTAGCGTAATGGCGTTGCTTACGCCGCTGCGATTTTGATCAGGCGCAATGACGGTCACACGCGCAAATTTAGATAGGGCATGGGCAAGGGCGGTAATGCCTGCAGCAAAGATTCCATCATCATTCGTTATTAAAATATGCACAAGAATAATTCCGAGCAGTTTAAAACTAAACATGTTAGCGAGGATTAGTCAATTTAGCAATCAGGCAATTCGTAATCTTAAATATCAGGATTTCCGACTTTTCTGCAAGCTTATCCACCTTGATGTTTTTAAAAATTTCCTGTATAAAGTATTAATAAAGTATTTATTAGAGGCACTTGCAAAATTCCTCAAACGAGTGGATTTATTGATTTAAAAATAATAATTTTTAAGAGTAATTAACAGTCTTAATGCAGAATAAGTACTGGATTTAACGTATAATAAGTCCTTTTTAATAACTTAATTCGA
>JBMDXV010000139.1:0-2962 GCA_048594525.1 Gammaproteobacteria bacterium
TCGAATTAAGTTATTAAAAAGGACTTATTATACGTTAAATCCAGTACTTATTCTGCATTAAGACTGTTAATTACTCTTAAAAATTATTATTTTTAAATCAATAAATCCACTCGTTTGAGGAATTTTGCAAGTGCCTCAGTAAAATTGCCATTTTTCAAGGGGTACTTATGGGACAACGTGTCTTTTTCTTGCATCCCTTATTAAAAAACCAGATAATTCTCTAAATTTCTCAAGAGCATATCATGAAAGGCATCATTCTTGCAGGAGGCTCCGGTACACGCCTTCACCCCGCAACCTTAGCCATCAGTAAACAACTTTTACCGATTTATGACAAGCCCATGATTTATTATCCCTTATCTGTCCTGATGCTCGCGGGTATTCGCGACATCCTCATTATTTCCACCCCACGCGACTTGCCTCAATTCCAAAGTTTACTTGGAGAAGGCGAACAATTTGGTGTGCGCTTTCAATATGCCGTTCAAGCAGAACCAAAGGGCCTAGCGGATGCCTTTATTGTGGGTGAATCTTTTATTGCAAATGAACCAGTGGCGATGATTTTGGGCGACAATCTTTTTTTTGGTCATGGCTTATCACAGCTTTTGGAAGAAGCCTCCGCGCTGAAGCACGGCGGAAAAGTGTTTGCTTACGCGGTCAAAGATCCCGAACGCTATGGGGTTGTCACGTTTGACCAAGCAAACAAGGCTTTAAACATAGAAGAAAAACCCATGAACCCTAAATCGCATTATGCCGTAACGGGATTATATTTTTATGACGGACGAGTCGCAGAGTTTGCGAAACAGCTGAAACCCTCAAAACGCGGGGAAATTGAAATTTCTGATTTAAACCAAATCTACTTAAATCAAGGGGAGTTAGAAGTGGTCACGCTGGGACGAGGATTCACCTGGTTAGATACCGGCACCCATGCGTCTTTATTAGAAGCTAATGAATTTATTCATGTGATTCAAGATCGTCAAGGTTTTTTTGTCGGCTCTCCTGAAGAAGTTGCTTATACAAAAGGCTTTATTGATAGCGTCCGCCTCCGCAAGCAGGGCGAAGCTTTGGCCAAGAGTGGCTATGGCAAATATTTATTGAGTTTGCTTGAAGCGTGATAAGCGAGCCCTTCAATTTTTAAATATAACACGCTTGTTATTTATCAAGTGCTCAGAGTATACTTCCCGCCGTTTTATCTCGGACACTAAAGGAGCAAAGATGAGTAATATTGAAGAACGCGTAAAAGCAATCGTAGTTGAACAGTTGGGTGTGAAGCCTGAGCAAGTCGTACCAGAAGCCTCCCTGATTGATGATTTAGGAGCAGACTCTCTCGATACGGTTGAACTTGTCATGGCTTTGGAAGAGGAATTTGAAACAGAAATTCCTGATGAAGAAGCTGAAAAAATTAATAGTGTCGGTCAAATTATTGATTACATCAAAGCACGTGCCTAAGCAGGTTTCAAAATCAGGAAGGCTAGCTGAATACTAGCCTTTTTATTTTCAGGAGAAAAGAAATGGCAAAACGTCGTGTGGTTGTAACCGGAATGGGGATGCTCACGCCTGTTGGTTTAACCGTTGAGGAAACGTGGAAAAACATCCTGGCAGGTCAAAGCGGCATTACAACCGTTCCCGATTTTGATCCCGCGCAATATCCCGTGGTTATCGCGGGCCTGATTAAGCATTTTGATCCTTTAGCCTATATTCCGGCAAAGGATGTGAAAAAACTAGACATTTGCCTTCAATACGGCTTTGCCGCAGGCGTTCAAGCCTTTGAAGATTCGGGCCTCGTCGTAACGGAAGAAAATGAACATCGGATCGGCGTTGCGTTTGGTTCAGGGATTGGCGGCATGACCTGTATTGAAGACGGGATGGAAACCCTCCTCACCCAAGGGCCGAAGCGGGTGTCTCCCTTTTTTATTCCCTCTGTGATTATCAACATGATTGCCGGCCATCTTTCAATCAAATATGGTTTGAAGGGCCCGAATATCGCAATTGTGACTGCTTGTACCACAGGCGCACATAACATCGGCATGGCTGCGAGGATGATTCAATATGGCGATGCCGACATCATGCTCACAGGCGGCGCTGAAAAAGCGACCGGCCGCTTGGGGCTTGCAGGATTTGCGGCGGCCCGCGCTTTGTCAAAACGCAATGATGATCCTGCGCGCGCAAGCCGCCCCTGGGACAAAGCGCGGGATGGCTTTGTACTGGGAGATGGCGCTGCTTCACTCGTCTTAGAAGACTATGAGCACGCCCGCCGGCGCGGTGCTAAAATCTATGCTGAATTAGTGGGCTATGGCATGTCGGCGGATGCCTATCACATGACTCTGCCGGATGGCGTGGGATCGTATTGGGCCATGCAAAACGCGCTCAAAGACGCAAATCTTGCACCCTCTGACATCGACTATATTAATGCGCATGGAACGTCTACGCCAGCAGGAGACCCGTTCGAAAGCCAAGCCGTTGAACGCTTATTTGGGGAGTCAGCAAAAACCGTATTGATGAGCTCGACCAAATCGATGACCGGACACTTAATCGCTGCCGCAGGTTCAGTCGAGGCTATTTTTTCGATTCTCGCGATTCGGGATCAAATCGCCCCGCCCACCATTAATTTAGAGGAACCGGACGAAGGCTGCAATCTCGACTATGTCGCCAATCAGGCCAGACCCCATAAAATTGACACCGTCTTGTCCAACTCTTTTGGATTTGGCGGCACCAATGGGTCTCTCCTCTTTCGACGCGTGTCGTCATGACCCCTTCCCGGTGGGCTGTCATTCCCGCGCAGGCGGGAACCCAGCCTTCCGGCTAAGACTTGTCTCACCTGGTTACTGGATTCCCGCCTGCGCGGGAATTGTAAGTCTCAAAGGTGGTAATATAGTTGTTGAGAGGTTGACGCTGGAAGTTATAACTTCCAGCGTCGCGGGTGCAGGCTACCGTGTGGGAATTGATCTTAACGATCGTTGTCATCAAG
>JBMDXV010000014.1:0-3438 GCA_048594525.1 Gammaproteobacteria bacterium
TTCTGGATTGGCTTTGCTTTTGCAGGTTATCTCCAATCCACAGAAAACTATCATCTTCTGTTTCTTTTAAGCGCGATTGGAAATGCCTTGGCCATTGTTATCACCCTTTTAAATCATAAAAAACTCCGAGACGTCCACACCTTTCTCAGTAGGCAAGGCCCTCGCTTTCGCTTAAAGCGAGGCATGCTTGGCCTCATTATCATGATTACTATGCTGCCTATCATTCACTGGTTACTTGAGCATGCAAGTTTGAGTAATAAACTCGTTTTATTCATGGGCGCAGCGATGGGCTGTCTTATGTTGCGCTTGGCCTTTTCGCAAAAAAATCACGTGGCTCGTAATAAAATTTTGGCCTATATTTTGTTAGCTATCGCTTCCCTCATCTTCTGGACCTTATACCAAATTGCGCCCATCGGCCTCACCACTTATGCGGAATATAACGTCGATCGCCATGCATTCGGTTTCCTCATTTCGCCTCAATGGATTCTGAATATCAACACCACAGTCATTATTATCGGTGGCCCACTAATGACTATTTTACTTGTAGCCCTCCGTAAAAGGGGGATTCCCTTCTCCATTCCACAACAGTTTAGTTCTGCTATGCTTTTTATCGGGGTAGGCTTTTTAATGCTTCCGCTAGGTATTCATTTTGCTGAACCCAATGGCCTTGCCCATTTCAATTGGATCCTTGTCAGTTATATTCTCCAAAGTATTGGAGAACTGCTCATCTCTCCCATCGGTTATGCAATGGTGGGACAGCTTGCACCTGTGGAATTAGGAAGCTTAATGATGGGAACCTGGATGATGGTGAGCGGGGTGGCAGGGGTGCTCTCCAGCTATGCCTCCAATTGGGCATTGGGAAGTAGCGCCTCCAATAATCCTTTGATCACAAACGAAGGCTACCAGCATGTTTTTACGCTCCTGGGATGGATTGCGTTTGCTTGTGGGATCGCCTTGTTTTGCATGACCCCCATTTTGAAGCGTCTCATTAATGAAAGGTTAACGCCTCAATATTCAACTTCTTCATAAACAGGAAAAACTAAAGAATGTTCTTTTCATCAAATACGCACCATGATGGGCGACTACCTCAGCAGCATTGTTGCTCGTTATAGCCATGCCTCTTCTCTATCTTTTGGGAACAAGGCGTTATTCTACAAATTTTCATTTGATGCTGCTGTGATATTAACGGGTAAAACCCTTCTTGTCTTCTTTACGCCTAAGCTGTTAAGCTATTTGTAAGATCATCCAATAAGTAAATTTTAATGAAACTCAAAATTTTAATCAGCATTTTAGCCAGCACCTGTACCTACTTCTCATATGCTGACCCCTATCAAGCTTGCTTTACCCCAGGTGGTCAGTGCACACAATTGATCGTCGATACGATTAATAGCGCTAAAAAGAGTATTGATGTACAAGCCTATGGGTTTTCTTCTCAGCCTATCATCAACGCTTTGGTACAAGCAGAATCAAAAGGTGTGCAGGTCAGGGTTATCCTCGATAAGTCCAACCTTTCTGGCAATAATTCAGGTATTCCCGCTCTGCAACATGCAGGTATTCCTGTGTCCATTGACTACAAAGTTAAAATTGCCCATAACAAGGTGATGATCATTGATGACCAGACCGTCATCACAGGAAGCTTTAATTTTACTAATTCCGCACAAACCCGAAATGCGGAAAATGTCTTGATCGTTAACAACCCTCAGGTGGCCAGTCAATATGAGCAAAACTTTATAAGCCGCCAAGCCGCCTCTTTGATCTATGCAGACTGCCTGGCTGAGCGCAAATGCTCACATTCTCAATATACAGGAAATGAATAAGCCATCGTGGATATCAACAGTCTCGTTTGGTTCAGAACTGATTTACGCCTGCATGACCATCCCGCGCTGAGCGCTGCCAGCATAGCTGGGCGGCCTTTATTATCTGTGTTTATTAGCACGCCAAGAACATGGGCCTACCACAATTCAGCTCCCTGCAAGGTAGATTTTATTAATAGAAATGTAGCCCTCTTGCAAAAAGAGCTTCAAGGATACAATATTCCCTTATTAAAACTCGAATGCTCAACCTATCAAGATATCCCTGAGCTTCTAAAAACATTTTGTCAGAAGCATAAGGTGGGCCATCTTTATTTTAATGAACAATATGAAATGGATGAGCAGCATCGAGATAAATACGTGGAAAAAGCTTTACAGACTCTGGGGATAAAAATTCATCGCTTCCAGGATCAGACCCTGGTTCCTCCCGGTCTCATTTTAAATGGCGCAGATCAACCTTTTAAAGTATTCACTCCATTTAAAAGGAAGTGGCTTCAGTGGAAAGCAGCGTTTTCTAGTTTGACAGAAGCGCCTCTCCCCCTAAAGCAACCTATTTCTCCTGTTCCTTTTCAGCCCATAGATCACCCAGAAAATACATCTCTTAGTCACCTATGGCCTGCAGGAGAAAAAGCCGCTTCTCTTTTACTTGAATCCTTTTTACAAAATAATTTACAACGCTATCATATTGAGCGCGATTTTCCAGCACAGGAAGGAACAAGTAAGCTTTCACCTTATCTGGCGCAAGGCGTTATATCGATTAAAAGCATTTTTAATCACTTAGAAAATATTCCTGATTCTACGGATAAAGCCACCTGGATCAATGAACTCATCTGGCGTGAATTTTACAAACATCTTCTTTTTTTAATTCCCGAGCTATGCTGCTCTAAAAGTTTTCGGTCTAATTATAAAGGTTGGTCTAATCCTACTCATTTAATTGAAATGTGGCAAAAAGGCCAAACAGGCTTTCCTCTCATTGATGCGGCAATGCGAGAATTAAACACCACCGGTTGGATGCACAACCGTATGCGCATGAATGTCGCGATGTTTTTAACTAAGCTTTTAAACGTGGATTGGCGAATAGGGGAACGTTATTTTATGCAGCACCTGATTGACGGAGACCTGGCGGCAAATAATGGAGGATGGCAATGGGCCGCTGGCACAGGGTGTGATGCAGCCCCTTATTTTCGTATTTTTAATCCCATTACCCAAAGTAAAAAGTTTGACCCTGATGGAGAATATATTCGAAGATATTGCCCTGAGCTAGCCCAATTTAATAGCCAGGATATTCATGAACCCTATGCGCGTAATCCCGATTTAGCTGCGTCATCCAATTATCCGCGTCCCGTTATTGACTACGTCTCTGCTAGGAAAGCAGCGTTAGGGAGAAACAAGCAGCAGAGCTAATCTAATTTCTCTCAGACATTAAGACGCGAAAGGTTAAAAGTGATACATTAAATTCACTGACAGCACATTTGTCTGTACTTTGATGCGGCGTTGTTGCATAACCCTCTGAGCAGAAACATTGGTTCATAATTTAAGCTACACGATAACTTTTGGGCATACCTATCCTGGTCATTTTATTTAACACCCCACAAGCAATCATCCCTTCTGTCTTTTGTCTGGATAG
>JBMDXV010000140.1:0-5138 GCA_048594525.1 Gammaproteobacteria bacterium
CTGCAAAGAAAAGGCTAAAAAAGAGCCCAAACCATTTTTTCATTTCATATCCGGGAGTTTCATCTTTATCATTCTTGCATGATCTCTTTGACTTGTCTAGTTTTAGCATTGCACTATTTTGCAAACTCCGCTACACTGCGCGCATTATTTTTCAACGTGTTACAAAATGAACAAGACCTCTGCGGGGACGCGGCCTTTTATCGGATTAATCGGATTAATCTTATTAATTACCGTTTCAATTGACAGTGTGCGTAATTTGCCTTCAACCGCTTTATTTGGTTCGCAGCTCATTTTTTTATATCTGGTTTCTGCCTTATTTATGTTGATTCCAGGGTCAATTGCTGCTGCTGAATTTACTTATTCATGGCCCAAGAAAGGTGGCATTTATCAATGGGTTTCTTTAGGGCTTGGTAAAAAAGTGGGGTTTTTTGCGGTGTGGGGGCAATGGGTCAATACCTTAGTTTGGTTTCCGACTATTCTTTCTTTTGTGGCAGGATCGATTGCATTTTTGTTTTTTCCAAAGTGGGCCAGCAACACGACGTATATTGTCATTTCAACCTTAATCTGCTTTTGGATTTTAACGGGCTTGAGCTTATTCGGATTCCGGGTTTCAGCAAAATTTGCACAGTTATGCTCTTTTTTTGGCCTGATTCTGCCGATGGGATTCATTATTCTCCTTGCGATCATTTGGATGATCAAAGGGCATCCCATGAATGTGCAGTTTAATTCACATACGATGGTGCCGAGCTTTCATTCTATGAATGATTGGTTTTCGCTCATTACGATTATGACGAGTTTTGAAGGCTTTGAACTCGTTGCCGTACACATGGCAGATTTAAAAAATCCTAAAAAAAATTACCCCAAAGCCATGTTGATTTCGGTCATCCTTATTCTCTTTACCATGGTAATGGGATCTTTAGCGATTGCGATTATTATTCCATCGAACAGCATTGCCTTTGTTGAAGGCGTCGCTCAAGCGTTCAGCGCCTTTTTGAGCGCGTATCATTTATCAGCTTTGTTGCCCGTAATGGTGATTCTGATGACGCTCGGCAATTTGGGAGAAATGATCAATTGGCTGGCTGCTCCTGCGCGCGGCTTGCTTCAGGCTTCTGGAGACGGCTTTTTACCAAAATGGTTTCACAAGCAAAATCGCTTTGGCGCAGAACAAAACCTGTTAATCGGTCAGGCCGTGCTGATCAGTGCTTTCAGCTTGGTTTTCCTCTTAATTCCTTCAGTGAATGGAGGGTATTGGTTTCTCACGAATTTAAGTGTTGAAATTTATATGGTGGTGTATCTCTTAATGTTTATTGCCGCGCTGCGCGTAGAATTTGCTTTTCCGGATCGAGAAAGGTTGTACGGCTTTTTGAAAAGTCATCGCCGTTTGGTTGTGTTGTATAGTATGGGCATCATCGGCTGTGTGGTCACGCTCTTTGTCGGCGCTTTTCCGCCCACCAACATTGTGATCGGTTCCCCCGAGCGTTACCAAATTTTATTCTGGGCGGGTATTGTCATTTGCATGTGCCCTATTTTGCTATGTTATGGGTATTACAAACGCGTGAAGCTCAGATCACACGCAGACTAAACTGCTTTTGAAACTCTTTCGGTAAAGCCGTTCCGCGCTTTGCCCGCTCACTAAAGAAGGCTTGTAAATCCTGAGGGGAGAGCACTTTAGATTTTTTTGCGCCTACGACTTCAAGCGATTGCAGCCCGCTTAAAGTGAGCATCGCGTGGAGCGCATCCCGGCTTGCGTTCCAGTCTTCTTTCTTGATCTGAATGAGCTTGTTGCCTTTGCCTTTTGAGAGCGTGGGGACTGATTGGACTGAAAATATCAGGAGACGGCCTCCTTGGGTTGCGAGGGCGAGTTGCCCATTGTCATCCTCAATTTTAATAGGATCTAAAGGCTGGGCGGTGGGACTTAAGTTGATGAGCGCTTTGCCCGCTTTATTTTTAGTGATCATGTCCCCGATCCTCGTGATAAAGCCATAGCCTTCCGTGCTGGCGAGGAGGACTTTTTGATCTTCCTCTCCCCCAATCATGGTCAGGATCGAGGCATTGCTCTCGATGCTGAAGTGGCTCGATAAAGGTTCGCCCTGTGTACGGGCAGACGGGAGTTTGTGAGGATAAGTCGTATAAGCTCGGCCGTTAGAGTCGAGGAGGACCAGTGCTTGGTTGCTTTTGGTGACATAACTTTTGAGGAAGCGGTCTCCTGTCTTATAGGATAGACTCGCAGGATCAATCTCTGTGCCTTTGGCTGCGCGAATCCAGCCGAGTTTAGAGAGAATAACGGTCACGGTCTCAGAGGGAATCAGCGCTTCTTCCCGTAAGGCGCGGGACTCGGTGCGTTCAATAATGCGGGTGCGGCGGGGTTCGGGAAACGCAAGTTTAATCTTCCTGAGTTCTTTCGCGATTTCAGCTTGCAATAAAGCCCGCGAGCCTAAAATCTGTTGCAGTTGATCCCGCTCTTTGGCAAGTTCATCAAGTTCGGTCCGAAGCTTGATTTCCTCAAGTTTTGCGAGTTGACGGAGACGAATTTCTAAAATCGCCTCAGCTTGAATTTCAGAAAGCTGGAATCGCGACATCAATTCAGATTTCGGTTCATCCGCTTCGCGAATCACGGCAATGACTTCGTCTATATTGAGAAAGGCGATCAACAAGCCTTCCAGGATATGCATACGCGCGAGGACTTTATTCAAGCGGTGTTGGAGCCGAAGTTCGACAGTGGTTTCACGAAATTCAAGCCATTCACTCAAAATCGTTTTTAAGTTTTTAACGCGCGGGCGCCCGTCTAAGCCAATCATATTGAGGTTGACGCGATGGCTTTTTTCTAGATCCGTTGTGGCAAACAGATGGTTCATCAAGGCATCGACATCCACGCGGTTACTCCGCATGACAATAACGAGACGTACGGGATTTTCATGATCGGACTCGTCGCGTAGATCGCTCACATGCGGCAGCTTTTTGGCCTGCATTTGCGCCGCAATCACTTCTAACAACTTCGCGCCCGATACTTGATAGGGGAGGCTCGTGATGATGATTTCTTCTTCCTCAACACGATAAATCGCGCGGAGTTTTATGGAACCATTGCCCATTTCGTATAATTTCTGCACGTCTTGGCGCGGCGTGATGAGTTCTGCACCGGTGGGATAGTCCGGCGCGGGAATAAATCGCATTAAATGAGTGAGGCTTGCATCAGGATGCGTCAGGAGATGCAAGCAGGCATCGACAACTTCACCGAGATTGTGGGGCGGGATATCCGTTGCCATGCCCACTGCAATGCCCATGGTGCCGTTTAATAAAATATTCGGAACACGGGCGGGGAGGAGCAAAGGTTCTGTGAGCGTTCCATCAAAATTCGCGCCCCATTCGACGGTACCTTGCTCCAGTTCGGAAAGTAGTAAATCAGCATAGCGCGAAAGCTTGGCTTCGGTATACCGCATGGCTGCAAAGGATTTGGGGTCGTCAATCGAGCCCCAGTTCCCTTGACCTTCCACAAAAGGATAGCGATAGGAAAAAGGCTGGGCCATCAGCACCATGGCTTCATAACAGGCGGTATCTCCGTGCGGATGATATTTCCCGAGCACGTCTCCCACCGTTCGCGCTGACTTTTTAGGCTTGGCCGTATTTTTGAGCCCGAGCTCACTCATGGCGTAGATAATCCGCCGTTGCACCGGTTTCAGTCCGTCTGCAATCGAAGGCAGCGCTCGATCCAAAATCACATACATTGAATAATCGAGATACGCTTTGCGGGTGAATGTATGCATCGGCTGGCTTTCAGTGCCATCGAAATTGAGCGTCAGGGTTTCCATATCAGCGTTTTATTTCAAGTTCTGAGCAACAAAATCCCAGTTGACGAGGTTCCAAAAAGCTTCGACATATTTCGGCCGCGCATTGCGGTAGTCGATATAATATGCGTGTTCCCACACATCACAGGTGAGAAGGGCAGTTTGGTCGTTTGTCATCGGTGTTCCGGCGTTAGAGGTCGAGACAAGCGCGAGAGAGCCATCCTTATTTTGAACAAGCCACCCCCAGCCTGAACCAAATGTTTTCACGGCGAGATCACTGAATTTTTCCTTAAACTCCGCAAAGGAATTAAAATGCTTGTTGATAAGCGTGAGTAGCGTATGCGTGGGTTCGTCGCCCCCATTCGGGCTTAAGCAATGCCAGTAAAACGTATGGTTCCAAACTTGGGCGGCATTATTAAAGATTCCACCGTTTGAAGTTTTAATGATGTCTTCCAACGATTTATTTTCAAAATCCGTTCCTTTGATGAGATTATTCAGGTTGGTCACATAGGCTTGATGATGTTTGCCATAATGGTAGTCCAGCGTTTCTGCTGAAATGTGGGGAGCTAGTGCGTCTTTGGCGTAAGGTAAGGGGGGCAAGGTGAATGACATATTGTCTCCGGTTCGTTAAATAAAATAGATTCTAACAGAATTCGTCGGCTTTGGAATCTGAGTGATCCGTGAGTGTAGCGAACAAATACTAAGAGCGCCGGGACGCTGAGCGGAAAGAGTTCACTGAAGAAATAAAAGGAATTGATCCAAGCAAGATGATTTTTGTCGATGAATTAGGCGTTGACGATAATATTTTACCGCTGTACGGCTGGTCTGAAAAAGGAGAGTGTACTTACGCAGAGCAGCCTTCTGCCAGGAAAAAGCGACTCAGTATAGTAGCGGGCTACGAGTATGGTGCATGTGAGACGTAAATTCACGGACATTCAAACCGTTGATATGCAAAAGCACATAAGGGTTTTTATTGATTTTTAAAGAAAAATATATTATAATAACTTAATATTTGACAAATTAAAAATATAATTTAATTTTTTTAAGGAAAAGCTATGTTGAAAGGTACTCCAGCATCTGAATCAGAACATCAGATAACACATGTACTAAGTGAGTTTTTGAATGAAAATTATAGAGTTGCCCAAAAATATTTAGCTGAGCATGAAGATTATAAAAAAGGGAAAATATTAATTCCTTCATATGAGTGTTATAAGGAGTGGCGCTCTTCTTTTAAGCCCCTCCCTACTCTTTCTGATCTAAACCCAAGTAATTCAAGCCAGGCATTACCCTGTATAACTGGAAAATCCATTTCAAAGACAGTTAGTGATATTAAACCAAAAACCATTGATAAGAGAA
>JBMDXV010000141.1:0-2036 GCA_048594525.1 Gammaproteobacteria bacterium
GTTTACTGATGGGGGCAACAAATATGCCGTATATCTGTCTATCATTACAAACCTTGCCATGCCTTGCTTCCAGTCCCGTTAATTCAGCCAGTATTTTAACATTGATCGGATTTACAGCATAGCGCGACAGACTCCTAGAACAAAACCTCAAAATAATGGTGGAACATCGCTACACCCGGTATCCGCTTTATGAAGGGCATATTAAAAATATCTTGGGCGGAGTGCATACGAAAGATGTGTTTGCCGCCTCGCAGCAGCAGAGCTTGGTTCGTGATTTAAAGGCTCTGGCCCGTCCCCTGCAAAAAGTGGCGGCACGTAGTTCTGCTTTGAAGCTATTACAACTCTTCAGAAAGGGTGCAGTGCACATGGCCTTAGTGTATGAAAAAGAAGCCCTCGTGGGATTTGTCACTTTAGATAATCTTTTGCAGGTCATCATCGGCAGAATCAAGGATGAATTTCATCGCACCACCCGAGATTGGAAGCGTCTTAATGACGGGAGCTATGCTTTAAAAGGGCATGCTTCCACTTACATTTTAGAGCAGCTTTTTGATATTGATCTGTCGCATTATCCTGTCACAACGGTGAGCGGCCTTATTTTACATGTCCTGGAGCGATTTCCTGAGCGGGGAGAAAAACTTCAATTTGAAGGATTTGCAGTGGAAGTATTGAAGGTGGCAGCGCCGAAAATTAGTCTCGTCAAAGTTCGTCCGCTTAAACAAATTGCCCCGCACAAAATCCAGACGACCAGGCCCACTGAAAATTAAAACCCCCTAAATGCCCTGTAACATCGAGAACTTCGCCGATAAAATAGAGTCCGGGCACTTTTTTGCTTTCAAAGGTTTTGGATGAAAGCTCATTCGTATCGACGCCGCCCAGTGTCACTTCAGCAGTGCGATAGCCTTCCGTGCCATTCGGCTTGATGCGAAAAGCGGTGCAGGTTTGGATGATTTCCAGCAAGGCTTGATCACTGAAAGCATTGATCGGGGTGTGCGTTATTTTAGGATCAAACAAAACCTGAATGAGGCGCATAGGGAGATATTCTGCAAGCAGCGTTTTGAGGGTGGTCCGAGGGCGAGTCCCTTTTTTTTCTTGTAGAAAGGCAGGGACATCAAGATCGGGGAGAAAATTGATTTCAAGCGTATCGCCGGGTTGCCAGTAAGAAGAAATTTGTAAGATCGCGGGGCCACTTAAGCCCCGATGCGTAAACAGAAGTGCTTCTTTAAAAACCTGCCCATGCACAGAGAGAGAAACGTCAACCGAAACCCCAGAGAGGCTTGAAAATTTGTTTAGGTCGAAGGGGTGAAGCGTGAGCGGAACAAGCGCTGCACGGACGGGAAGTACTTTAAGTCCGAAGGCCTCAGCTACTTTATAGCCATACGGACTCGCGCCCATTGTGGGAAAAGACAAGCCTCCTGACGCGATCACAAGGGAATTACAGCGAAGGGCGCCGAGGCTTGTTTCCAGCTTAAAGCTTTGGCTTTTCTTAATCTCAATGACAGTCGTGCGAAGTGAAAATTGAACCCCTGCCTCTTCACATTCCTTTAATAAAAGCTGCACAATCGCTTGAGCCGATTCATCACAAAAGAGTTGGCCCGCTTTCTTTTCATGATAAAGCACGCGATGCTTTTTGACTAGATTTTCAAAGTCTGCCTGGGTGTAACGCGATAAGGCAGAGATACAAAAGAACGGATTAGTTGAAAGATAATGATCTGGAGCGGCATAAAGATTCGTGAAATTGCAGCGCCCACCCCCGGATAAGAGAATCTTCTTCCCCACCTTATTGGCGTGATCGATCACTAACACTGTACGTCCCCGCTGCCCAGCAGCGAGGGCACACATCAATCCCGCAGCGCCTGCGCCGATGATAATGACCTCATATTCTCTCATGTTCATCCCAGAGGCACTTGCAAAATTCCTCAAACGAGTGGATTTATTGATTTAAAAATAATAATTTTTAAGAGTAATTAACAGTCTTAATGCAGAATAAGTACTGGATTTAACGTATAATAAGTCCTTTTTAATAACTTAATTCGATA
>JBMDXV010000142.1:0-5493 GCA_048594525.1 Gammaproteobacteria bacterium
GCGAGCACAGCAAGCCATTGATAACTGGTATCAGGTCAAGCGAGATTTGTTTTTGGAGGTCATTAAAAATTTCATTTCTCAAAATGGATCTCAATTTCTAAGATCAAACCAACTCCCACCTGTCAATGCGTAAGTCCTATGAACTATTAACCATTTTATGAAGAGCTAGAACTGCTACTTTCAAAAGCCAAGTCGGCCACTTTGGCCATTTTGAGATAATCTCTAAATTTTTCCAGCACGCGGCTTTCGACATCATCCTGCTGGCCGGGAAGCCCGAGATAGCGAATGATGACTTCAAATCCGGCGGGCTTCATCTGATGCAGTTTGATGAATCCTTGGGTGCGCAATTGTTGTTCTGAGATAAAATTATCGCGCACGAATTTTTTGAGGTAATGTTTGGATTCGAGATAATAATGTTTGACTTCACAATCAAAGAGTTCGATGAGCACCGTCTTCACCGTTTGAATATCGCTGGTTGGCGTTAAAATCACGCGAAATTCCTGCCAGACAAAGGGAAAGAGTTCCGTGAGATTAATCGTGGGCGCGGTGATCACCATACTGTTCGGGACTTTAATGATCTTGCCTGTGGTCTGGTCGCCTGCTGAATTGGGATTAATCTCCAGCATGTGGAAATAAAAGGAGCGAATGGATGTGACCTCTCCAAAATAATTGCCGATTTGAATGCGGTCTCCCGTATGAAAAAGTTCACGCCAATAAATCAGCGCGCAGCCCGTGAGGTTCATTAAGGACTCTTTCTGCGTAATGGTGAGCGCTGCAGCGGTGATACTTAAAAAGGCAAATAAACCGGTCAAATTATCGAGCCACACTCGGCCAATAAAATAGACTGATAAAAACAGGATGGTATAAAAAATACGGGTGCGCCAGGCATAGCGTTGTTTCAAATTTTTACAACGACGGGTGATGGCAAGCCTTAATACCAGGTAAACCAGCCAAAGAATAATGACGATCAACAGGGTGACGAGGAGGTTTTTAGTCGTCGGTGAGTTAAACGTGCCTGAAATATTCAGGTTTTGAAATGTAATCGGATTAATCATGACGTTCTCTTTATGCTACAATGCAAGCATCCTTATATTTGCACGCTTTGTATGACAGGCCCTTGGTTACAATTCTATCCTAAAAATGTTCCTGCTGAAATAGAAGTGGGCGTAGAAACCCTGCAAGATATTTTATTCAATGCAGAAAAGATGTTTTCAAACCGCCCCGGATTTACGTGTATGGGCGTCACGCTCAGCTTTTCCGAGCTCTTTAATGAAGCCCGAGCCTTTGCAAATTATTGCCGCGAAGATTTAAATCTGCAAAAGGGAGACGTGCTCGCTTTGATGATGCCCAATCTCTTGCAATATCCCATTTGTCTATTTGGGGGACTTTTGGCTGGACTCACGCTCGTTAACCTCAATCCCCTGGATAAAGCGGAGTCGCTGAAACACGAGCTCTCCGATTCCAAAGCCAAAGCCATCGTCGTCTTAGAAAACTTCGTGGGGGAACTTGAAAAAATAGTAGGAGAAACTACGGTCTCCCATATCCTGATGACCTCGATTGGCACTTATCAGCCCTTTTTAAAAAGGGTCGCGATCGACGGATATTTACGCTTTATTAAAAGGGCAATTCCAAAATGGAATTTACCTCAGGCCATCCCTTTTAATGAGGCCATTCGGCGAGGCCACGCGTATTCCTTTAAAAAGGTCGAGGTGGGCATGGAGGATTTAGCATTGATTCAATATACGGGTGGCACAACCGGGATTGCGAAGGGGGTGATGTTGTCGCACCGCAATTTGGTTTCCAACTTGTTGCAGGTGTATGCCTGGACAAAATCCACCTGGCAGGCCGAGCATCAGGAAGTCGTGCTCACTGCTTTGCCGCTGTATCATATTTTTTCTTTGGTGATCAATTGTTTTCTCTTTACGTTTCTCGGCGGGCGGAATGTATTAATTCCTGATCCGAGAAATATCCCGAGCCTCGTGAAAGAAATGAAACAATCTCAGCCCTCTTGCTTGTGCGGGGTCAATACCTTGTTTAATGCACTCCTCCACAATCCTCAGTTCCAAAAGCTTGATTTTTCGAAGTTAAAAGTGATCATAGGCGGAGGCATGGCCGTACAAAAAGCAGTTGCGGATGCCTGGCAAAAAGTGACAAAGCGTGTCATTATTCAAGGATACGGCCTGACTGAAACCTCTCCCGTGGTGACGATTAATCCCTTGGATGTGCTGAGCTTTACAGGAAGCATCGGTATGCCGATCCCAAGCACAAACTTGTCTATTCGGGATGAGCATAACAAAGCCCTGCCCCTTGGCAAAGTAGGAGAAATCTGCGTACAAGGCCCGCAAGTCATGATGGGCTATTTAAGCCATCCCGCCGAAACCGAGGCCATGATGTCAGGCGGCTGGCTCCATACCGGAGATGTGGGCTATATCAATGAAGAGGGCTTTGTATACATTATCGATCGCCTAAAAGACATGATCATCGTTTCGGGGTTTAATGTGTATCCCGCTGAAGTAGAAAATATGCTCAAGACCTTGCCCGGCGTGAATGAAGTGGCCGTGATCGGCGTGAAGGATGTGGAGCACGGAGAAATCCCCAAAGCCTTCATCGTCAAGGAAGAAGAAAGCACCTTAACAGAACAGGAGGTGATTCAATTCTGTCATGACAAACTCGCCGCCTATAAATGCCCACGCGAGGTCGAGTTTAGAGTGTCTTTACCGAAAAGTCTCGTCGGGAAGATTTTGAAAAAAGATTTGCGGGGATGAGCTTGATTTGCGCCTTGCCGCATTTTGTGATGTGATAGAATCCTCTTTTTAGATTAGATCCCGGTATGCTGCTGATTTTAATTTTACTGCTTCTTGTTATCCTCATAGGCTATGCTTCTTTTTTTGTGTGGCCCAATCAGACCTTGTGGTTTTTATTGGAATGGCAAAGCCGCCAACATTATCGCGTGCACTTAGAAGGCGTGGATTATCACATTGATTCCCCTGCGCTGATTGTGACGGATGAGCCCAATCTTAAAGTCGCCTCCCTCTTAAAACGCATCACCTCATTACCCGTCTATTGGTTGACTACGGAAAACGAACCCTATTCGGCTTTACAACGCAGCTTGATGAAGCGCTTACACATCAAACGTATTCAATCTCTTTCAGATATTCCCGCAACAAACCCGGGGATCATATTGATTGCGACTGCGAATGAAGCAAATTTCGGCCAAACGCACCTGCCCATTTGGCTGGCTTTTTTGTGTGGGAAATCCGCGGCAATGCCTACACGCCGCGGGATGCGTTTTACGCCGCGCGATTTACAATTGTCCTTGCGTAGCTATACCGAAAAAAAAGAGCCGCTTGCAGAAGCCATGCAACGCTTGTCCGTTTCAGCCTGGGAGCATTATGTTGATCACCTGCCCTCGATTGTAGAGGCCTGGTTAGATCAAGCCAAATCCCTCGGCCATCGCCTGGCTGTTGCCGATTCGACGGGAGTGAAGCTCACCCATCACCGCCTGATTGTCGCGGTGCTGAGCTTGCGGTCAAAATTGTTTACACGACTCGCCGGAGAACAGCGCATTGGCATCTGTTTGCCAACGAGCGTAGGTGCGGTGACCACCCTACTGAGCTTACTCTCGCTCGGCAAAACGCTGGTGAGCCTGAACTATACGGCGTCCCAAACCGCCCTCAAAGCAGCAATTCATGAATCCGGACTCAAACAAGTCATTACCTCCCGGCGCTTTCTCGAAACCCTTGCGAAAAGAGGTCTGCCACTCGACACCGCTTTTGAAGGAAGAGAGATCATTTTACTCGAAGACCTGCGCCGTGAGATGACCCAAAAAGAACTCTTCAAAAATTATTGTCTCGTGAGACTTTTACCAACGGCGATTTTAAAGGCAATCCTCGTCAACCCCATGGGCAGTCATCACGTCGCGACCATCCTATTCAGCAGTGGCTCTGAAGATCGCCCCAAAGGAATTGAGCTCACGCATCGCAATATTGTCGGTAATGCGAAACAGGCCGCAGAAGCGCTGGAAGCAAAAGCTAATGATGTGATGCTTGGCATTTTGCCGATCTTTCATGCCTTTGGCTTGACGGCGACCACGCTCCTGCCGCTCATTGAAGGGATTACGCTCGTCTGCCACCCTGATCCGACGGATACGGCTGCAATCGGCGAATTGGCGTTACAATACAAAGCGACAATCCTCTGCGGCACGTCTACCTTTTTCAGATTATATTGCCGCGCTCAAAATCTGACGCCTGCCTGTTTTGCGAGCTTGCGCATCATTGTTGCGGGAGCAGAGCGGCTGAGCCCTGAAGTGCGCGTTTTATTTGAAGAAAAGTTTAAAAAGCAGATTTTTGAAGGCTATGGCACCACCGAACTCAGCCCCGTTTCGAATACGAATCGCCCGGATACGCGTTTTGAAATTCGCAATAAAATGGGCACCGTTGGCAAAACGATTCCGGGATGCATGGTGCGCATCCTCGACCCCGAAACTGGCAATGATTTGCCCGTTGGGGAGGCAGGACTCATCGCAATCGGCGGCGTGAATGTGATGAAAGGCTATTTAAACGATCCCCATAAAACCAACCAAGTCTTTATTCATCAGCACGGCATCCGCTGGTATAAAACCGGAGACAAAGGTAGGCTCGATGCCGAGGGCTTTTTAACCGTCCTCGATCGTTATTCTCGTTTTGCCAAGATAGGCGGCGAAATGGTGAGCCTGGGTGCGATTGAAACCCAGATTAATTTGCTCATCTCAGCCGATGAAGTTGAAATTGTGATTGTTGCCCTACCCGATGCGAAGAAGGGAGAGAAGTTGATTTTGCTCTATACGGGGCCTTTATTGCCCGAAAAAATGGGAGAGATCATTAAAAAATGCGCCCTCCCCAACCTCATGAAACCTTCAGAACACTATTTTGTCGACGCCCTTCCTAAATTAGGCAGCGGCAAAGTGGACTTTGCAGCCGCTAAAATCTTGGCTTTGGATAAGATAGAAGCGATACGAGCATGAAAAGCATCTTATGGACTGACAATCCAAATAAAAGAACTTATTTCAGACAAGTTATCTTCACTTTATTTATGGCCTTCAGTTCTTCTGTCCATGCGCAAAATCCACCCTTTCAGTTGGAGGAAGCAAGCATCAGTTCAGTCCACCAAGCAATGCAAAACCATCAGTTAACATGTGTACAACTTGTAAAGGATTACTTGAACCGAATTAAGACCTATGATTTGGACTTAAGTCGAGGTGCGCCGATTAATGCTTTTGTGAATATTAATCCCGAGGTACTCTCAGAAGCGCAGGTGTTAGATCAAGCTTATGCCGAAACGGGTCACTTTGTTGGACCTTTGCACTGCATTCCCATGAGGCACTTGCAAAATTCCTCAAACGAGTGGATTTATTGATTTAAAAATAATAATTTTTAAGAGTAATTAACAGTCTTAATGCAGAATAAGTACTGGATTTAACGTATAATAAGTCCTTTTTAATAACTTAATTCGATA
>JBMDXV010000143.1:0-5059 GCA_048594525.1 Gammaproteobacteria bacterium
GCGCAAGGTCGTATCCACACTTCAACCTGCACGATTGCGATTATGCCTGAAAGCGAAGCCGTTGAAGCAGTAGACATCAATCCCGCTGATTTAAAAGTGGATACCTACCGTTCTTCAGGCGCAGGCGGTCAACATGTGAATAAAACAGACTCTGCAATTCGTATCACCCATCTCCCCTCCGGACTCGTTGTTGAATGCCAGGAAGAGCGCTCCCAACATAAAAACCGCGCTAAAGCAATGCACCTTTTAAAAGCACGCCTCCTCGCTGCTGAGCAGGAAAAGCAACAAGCTTCCGAAGCCGCGACGCGCAAAAGCCTCGTCGGAACAGGAGACCGTTCTGAGCGCATTCGCACTTATAACTTTCCCCAAGGGCGTCTCACAGATCATCGCATTAATCTCACACTCTATTCTCTCGACAAAATCATGGAAGGCGACCTGGACTCTGTCATCCATCCCCTCCTTCATGAGCAGCAAGTGAACCTGCTCGCTGAAATGGGAGATTAACAATCTGGCTATCTAATGAAGATAAAGCTTTTTCATATTTACTCAATGCTTTAGAGCCTAGTTTAGAATTTATAAAATATATTTTTTTGCAATTCAATTGCATCAGCAGTCTGACCAAAAGAAGTTCCTGGTCTTCTCCTGACATAAAATAGCTCAGTTTTCCAATATTAAAATAGGGTGCTTTATTAGACCAATAATAAGGCAAGCCTGTAAAAAAAAGAGTACGCCTTGTATGCAAAATCAAGGGTAACTTTTCTTCATAATAATGATCAGGAAGCTTGCGTTGATCCGTAATGATTAATGTATCAAAATCGTGGCGTTGACAAAATGTATAAGCCTTAGCATATTTTTTCCCGAATTTCTTACCACAGGGTATTTTAACTTTTTTTATCAGGATTAAATATTCTGCAGAAGGAAAAAGAGAAGGTTCAATATCAGATAAAATTTTTGCTTCTTTAATGATAAAATATGGCAAGCTATGGCGAGGCCTTAGTATCGGAAGAAACATTATTATTTTTTGTTTCAAACGCTTAGCAGCGTTAATTAAAAAACATTGGTAGCGGTTTGATACGCCTCGTTTTATTTTTTGATAAAGCATCCTTAAACGCTTAATTCCAGTTCCCTGTACAAAAAAGCGATAAGTTTTTCCTGGAACTTTTCGCAATAACTTACTTAATTTTTTAAACATATTTTTCAAGCATATTAAATAAACGGGAGGGCTTAATGATCGTGTGATATTCTGCATGAATCTGGCAACGAGACAGGTGCGCAGCTTTCCATCTATAAAACTGCACTGTTTTTGGAACTACCTTGTGAACATAGCCTTTGCTTACCCCTTTACAGTTCCAATGCCAATCCTCATAGCCAAATCCTTCTGTTGCTTTTGCACTTTCGTAGCATAAATCCTGCATATGCTTACGTAATAAAAATACGGAATAAGGCCATAAATTATGCCTTGCTAATGTTGCAATATTTTTACCATGTGAGACTTGGTCTTTTAGCTTTACCCACATAGAGGCTTTGTCGAAGTAGACAGTATACTCAGGATGAAATAAATAATTTTCCGGAAACTTCATTGCAAGTTGATAAGCACCAACGAGCCAACCCCCTGAATACAAATCATCTGCATCAAAAAAACAAACATATTTCCCTTTTGCTTGAGAAGCTCCAAAATTACGTGAAAGTCCGGTATCTCCTAATTGTATTTCACATACTTGATCATTTGTTCTTAAAAATGGAAATGAAGACACAATCGCTTTTGTGTCTTCATCTCCATTGTCGATGATCACCACCCACTCTACTGTGAGGTCTAAAGCCTCCGCTTGTTCTCTTAATGCATGAAAACAGGACAAAGAAGTTTGGGCAAGTTTTTTTTCGCGATGACAATTAATAATCATGCTTATGTCAATATTCATGTTTTTCTCTCAAAAAAATTTGCTGAGTTTATAGATAGCTTAATTATTTACATCGTAACATTTTATAAGGATTATATCAATAATTAATATAATAAATTAATATATTTTTATTTTAAAAATTTAAATTATATTGTCAAGCCTTCACTCAAACACCTGAGCACATCTTGGATATTCCGTACGGCGTGAACTTGAAGCCCTTTAGGAATCAAATTCTTTTCATTTGCTTTCGGGATGAGCGCCTTTTTAAAGCCATGTTTTAAAGCTTCCTGTAAGCGCTCCGGGCCGTAGGGTACGGGCCTAATTTCTCCGGACAGGCCGACTTCGCCAAACACAACAAGATCCTGCGGCAAGATTTTGTTTTTGAAGCTAGAAATGAGCGCGAGTAAAATCCCTAAGTCTGCACTCGTTTCACTGATTTTAACGCCGCCCACCACATTCACAAACACATCCTGCATCCCGATCTGCATGCCGCCATGTTTATGCAGGATAGCGAGCAGCATGTTGAGGCGATTTAAATCATAGCCGATCGCAAGGCGCTTTGGTGCGCCGAAATGATTATCATCGACCAGCGCTTGAACCTCTAGAAGCAAGGGCCGCGTGCCTTCCCAAATATTAACCACAGCAGAGCCCGGCAAGGCGTCCCCACGACTTAAAAAGATAGCTGAAGGATTTTTGACTTCTTTTAAGCCCCGATCTGTCATCGCAAATACGCCGAGTTCATTCACCGGACCAAACCGATTTTTGAGCGCCCGTAATAAACGAAAGCGTCCATCCTGCTGGCCTTCCAGATAAATCACAGTATCGACGATGTGTTCAAGCACACGAGGGCCTGCCACTTCACCTGATTTGGTCACATGCCCGACCAGAAATACTGACACATTGAGAGTTTTCGCCATCTTGGTCAAGAGTGCCGCGGCCTCACGAACTTGGGTTACCCCTCCGGGCGCGCCTGACAACTCCTCCACCTGCATGGTTTGGATGGAGTCGATCACGAGCATTTTGGGCTTAAATTTTTTCACTGACTCAATAATGCCATGCACCGACGTCTGCGCCAGAAAATGGAATTGATTGGTTTCTAAATCCATTCTTTTCGCACGCAAGGCAATCTGGTCTAAAGACTCTTCTCCAGATACATACAGCACAGGATAGTGAAGACTTAAATTGGCAAGCACCTGGAGGAGCAAGGAGGATTTACCAATACCGGGATCCCCTCCGATTAACGTCACTGAGCCGGGCACCAGCCCTCCTCCCACCACACGGTCGAGTTCTCCCATCCCCAAGGGAACGCGGGTATATTCTCGGACGGCGACTTCTTTTAAAGAAACGACTTCAAAAGATTCAAATCCCGCATAGTGCTGAGTAGATTTAGACTTAAGCGATTCCACGCGTTCTTCAACAAGCGTATTCCAGGCATTGCAATCCAGGCACTGCCCCATCCATTTCGGATAGGCCGTACCACAGGATTGGCAAATATACTGCGTTTTTACTTTAGTCATGCTGTCTTTTTCTTTTTCAAAAAGAAAAATAACGGCAACATAAAGATCACTAAACACACAGCCATCGAAACTTCATAGTGAAAGACGCTTTTATAGCCGATGATATTGCCGGGGGGCAAAAAACCAACAGCAATGCCAATAATACTAGTGATCACGCCTAATACCAGCAACACAAAAACATATCCAGAGGCATTTCCTTTCAATAGTTTATAGGCTGCGATAAACAAGAGGATGTAATACGCCAGCGCAAATTGGGAAGACATGGCTGATAAAATCCAATAAGAGGCATTCAAAGTGGGCCACAAGAGATAAGCACAAAAAAGGAGGGTCACAATCACGGCTTGAATCAGTAACACAGGATAAGGCATTTGAAAACGATTCAGCTTTTGCAGGCATTTTGGCATATTGGCATGGGAGGCTGAAACCTGTAAAACTCGGGCAAGCCCGATAATCCACGACGAGGCTACACCAAAACAACCGAGTACAATCGCAAGCCCGATCAAAGGCACTCCCCATCCAATATGGAAATAACCGAAAAAAATCTGAGTGGCATCGATCAATCCGTTCACCAGGCCCAATTCTGAAGGAGACAGCAAAATACACAGTGCGAGTGAACTCAAGGTCATGGTGGCTAAAATGATGAGTGCGCTCCAGAGTAAAATACGGGGATAGTTTTTTTGAGGATTTCGCACATCCGCGGCATGAATCCCAATCACATCAAGCCCCATCAGGCTAAAAAGGACCGTCCCGAAAAAGCCGATGTTATTCAGGGTGCCCTGATTCGGGATTAAGCCTCGCCACGACAGCGGCGTTGCTGAAGGGTGTCCCGAGGCAAGCCAAAAAATCGCAAGCCCGATAATAACAGCCATGGGGAGAAGCGTGCCTAAAATAGCACAAAACGTCCCGACAAAGCTCACGGCCTCAATGCCCAGGCAACTAATGCCTGTAATGATCCAAAACAAAGCGAGACTCACCACCAGAATGTAGTCAGCGTTTGTTTCTAAATGGGGCGCAACGACCCCTGCGATCGTCGTGGCAATAAAAGCAAACACGGTAGGATACCAAAACATGTTATAGACCCACTGCAACCAGATTGAAACAAAAGCCAAGCGGCTTCCGAAAGCATCTTGAATCCATAGGTACGACCCGCCTGTATTCGGGAAGCGAATCGCAAGCTTCGAGGTCACAATGGCAAGGGGCAGGAAAAAAGTGAGTCCCCCGATAATAAACAAGGTCACGAGCGGCAGACCAAACTGCGCATTGATCGATAAGTTACGAATGCTATCAACTGTAATGATTGCAATCATCATCAGGCCAAAGCCACTCAATTTTTGAATATTCTTTTGATTCAGTCCCATCCCTGCCTCCTCATAACTGATAAGTATTTAAAGCATTTTAACCTACATATAGTTATTTAGTACACTATTATGCAGTTTGAGCAGCATCTCCCGCTGAAGGATAAGGATTTAAAGAAGACGTAGCGTAAAAAAAGTGAGAGAGGGGAAGCCTGACAGTAGACCTGCCTTTTTTGAGCGCTTGTCATATTGAGATTGAAGGTTCAGGGCTGGTTTTGAGCAAGCGTGATTTTAGCTGCTGTTTAAGAAGACAGGCTTTGGCATTTTTAAGCCTTCGGCCATTCCGCGT
>JBMDXV010000144.1:0-14427 GCA_048594525.1 Gammaproteobacteria bacterium
CGAATTAAGTTATTAAAAAGGACTTATTATACGTTAAATCCAGTACTTATTCTGCATTAAGACTGTTAATTACTCTTAAAAATTATTATTTTTAAATCAATAAATCCACTCGTTTGAGGAATTTTGCAAGTGCCTCTTTAAATTATGCTGTTCGTAACAGTACAGTTTTTGCAAATGAAAAACTAAATAACAATGATCGTGGAATGTCCACCTACGGAGATGAAAATTTTAGCAAGAAATGGAGTTAACGCGCTGCCTGTTAATCAAAATGCCTCCTCTTTTGAGGAAGACGCAAAAAATGGAGCGGGACACGAGACTCGAACTCGCGACCCTAACCTTGGCAAGGTTATGCTCTACCACTGAGCTATTCCCGCGCGAGGGGTGCAATTTTAACGAAAAATTTGTTTTTGTCAACCTTATGGTGGTGGCGTCTAGCGCCATATCTGAAATTAGGCCTTGCTAAGCGAAAAAAAATTCCGTATGATTCCACGTTACTTTAAAATTTAAAGGATTCTTAATATGAAAAGAACATATCAACCTAACAATATTGTTAAAAAACGCACACATGGTTTTCGCTTACGCATGTCAACCAAAGATGGTCGTGCTATCTTGTCGCGCCGTCGTGCTAAAGGTAGAAAACGTTTAGCGGTTTAAGCCGTTTTATCTTGTCGTTTACTTTACCTCGTTCTTTATTATTTAAGACCGCTGATTTTGAACTGCTCTTTAAAAATGGGAAGAAAAAATTCAGCTCTTTTTTTGTGCTCTATTTTCGTCCTATTTCACAGAATGAATCGGGCAGACGACTTGGGCTCGTTGTTGCTAAAAAATCCACGGGAGGCATTGTCAAGCGGAACCTCGTTAAAAGGCAGATTCGAGAATCATACCGGCTTCGACAACATGAATTTCTCACTTTTCAAGTCCTGGTTGTAGCTAGTAAAAAAGCCAAAGAAGCAGGTCGGGACGCTTTGCGTGCTGATCTAAACCGCCTCTGGGATAATGTGAAGTGAAAAGAATACTTTGCGGCTTGATCAGAGGATACCAGTGGACGTTTGGCTTGGTCCTGCCTTCAGCCTGTCGCTTTTATCCTTCTTGTAGCGAATATGCTGCGTCCGCATTAAAGACGCATTCCCTGCACTATGGGGTTTGGCTAATCCTAAAACGTCTGCTAAAATGCCACCCTTTTTGCCAAGGAGGCCTAGACCCGGTGCCTTCTAGAAGGAAATCCTGAATGAATGATTTTTTAAATTTAAAAACGCTTAAAATTGCGCTGTATCTTGCTCTGTTTATCGTTGCGAGCGTGTTATTTTTTAAGTGGCAAGCCGTGAATGCACCTACGCCGCTTCCCCCTACAGAAGTGCCAGCGAATCCAACTTTGCCAGCGGCGAATTCACCTGCTTCTAACAATACGAATGTCCCTAATTTACCAGTTTCAAGTAATGCGCCTAATGTCGCCAATCACCCGGTCAGCGTGAATCAGCCTGTAGCCCCTAATCTGATTACGGTGAACACCCCCCTCATGCAAATTGAGATTGACCCGAATGGTGGAAAAATTGTCTCTGCATCATTGACAAACTATAAACAAACGTTGCACTCCAGCCAATCCTTTCAACTGTTGGATCAGAACCCAAACGGCCTGTATTACGTTGTGGAGAGCGGACTAGTGAGTGGAGATGGAAGCATCCCGCCGAACATGGTATTTAGCAGTAGTGAAACACATTATACTTTGAGCGGCGAGAGTCAGTTAACAGTCAATTTGAATTGGCACGATGCAAGTGGCCTCAACATTACTAAGACTTTTACTTTCTTCCCTAATACCTACGCAGTGACCGTAAATTACACGATTCAAAATAATACGGCCACTGCCTGGGCGGGTCGCTTTTATGGAGAACTCACGCGGAACCCGGCGCCTACAGAAAAAAGCTTGTTAAATAGTTACACCAATTATACTGGCGCTGCGATTTCTTCACCCGATAACCATTATCAAAAAATTAAATTCTCAGCGATGGCAGAGAACAATCTTTCTCAAACTGTTCCTTCTGGCTGGGTTGCCATGTTACAACATTACTTCATAAGTGCCTGGGTTCCTGCCCCTGGCGCTAATAGTATTACCCAGTTCAGTAGTGTGAGTAACGGGTTGTATAGTGTCGGCATGGCACTGCCCACTGTGAATGTTGCGCCGGGGAGTTCTGTTTCCACCGGGGCTACACTTTATATCGGCCCCGCGGTTCCGGATCAACTGAAGGCCGTCGCGCCGTACCTTGATAAAACGATTGACTATGGTTGGCTCTGGTTTATCTCGGAATTAATCTTTGCAGTCATGAAATGGATTTATACTTATGTCGGGAACTGGGGGCTTGCTATTATTCTTGTGACGTGCTTAATCAAACTCATGTTTTATCCGCTCTCTGCAAAAAGCTATCTTTCGATGGCCAAAATGAGAGAACTTCAGCCCAAGGTCAAAGCTTTACGTGAAAAAGTAGGCAACGACCGGCAAAAGCTTGGAATGGCGACGATGGAGCTCTATAAAAAAGAAAAAGTGAATCCTCTCGGTGGTTGTTTGCCGATTCTGGTGCAAATTCCGGTCTTTATTGCCTTGTATTGGGTTTTGATGGAAAGCGTAGAATTGCGCCAAGCGCCTTTCTTCGGCTGGATTCAAGATCTCTCTGCGCGTGACCCTTTGTTTATTCTGCCGATTTTGATGGGGGCGTCTATGTTCGTGCAGCAAAGATTAAATCCTGCGCCTCCAGACCCGACGCAGGCTAAAATCATGATGTTTTTGCCGATCGTGTTTACGGTGATGTTTTTAGGCTTTCCTGCGGGATTGGTATTATACTGGCTCGTTAATAATTGTTTGAGTATCCTCCAGCAATGGTGGGTGATGAGCCGATATCGCAAAAAATCAGCTAGGCGACGTGTAGATTAAGAATGGGGAACAATGAAACAGTATTTAAACTTGCTTGAGGACATTCTGAATCAAGGGGTGTTTAAAGACAGCCGAACCGGAACGGGCGTGCAAAGCGTGTTCGGGCGTCAGATGCGGTTTAATTTACAAGAAGGCTTTCCGCTCATTACGACGAAAAAGCTGCATTTAAAGTCCATTATTTATGAGCTTTTGTGGTTTTTAAAAGGCGATACAAACACGCATTATTTGAACAAGCATGGCGTCACGATTTGGGATGAATGGGCCGATGCGAAAGGGAATCTCGGCCCGGTGTATGGCAAACAATGGCGGAGTTGGGAAACACGCGATGGTCGAACAATTGATCAGATTAGCGCGCTCATTCAAGAAATTAAAATCAATCCCAATAGTCGAAGGTTAGTGGTATCCGCTTGGAATGTTGGGGAGCTTGATAAAATGGCGCTGCCGCCTTGCCACGCACTCTTTCAATTTTATGTGGCGGGCAATCGTTTATCCTGCCAACTGTACCAGCGGAGCTGTGATGTCTTCTTGGGCTTGCCTTTTAATATTGCGTCTTATGCCTTATTAACCCATATGCTTGCCGCACAGTGTGATCTCATTCCGCATGAATTTGTTTGGACAGGAGGGGATATCCACCTTTACGCTAATCACGTCGACCAAGCAAAGTTACAGCTTTCGCGCAGTCCTTTTTCCTTGCCGAACTTTCGATTGTTGAGGAAACCTGCTTCTATTTTTGATTACAAATTTGAGGATTTTGTTATTGAAAACTATCAATGCCATGCCCGCATTCCGGCTCGAATTGCGGTTTGATTTTTTGAGTTTGAACTGCTAAAATCGCCCCTCATTTTTTTACTATAACTAGCCCATCAGAAGGAATATTCATGGCCTCTACTCTAGAAATTCTCAATACCATAAAGCGCGCGATGCATATCAATGTTCCCCACGGTCGCATCGATGAAAAAGTAAAAAAACGACTGCAGGAAGTTTCTCAAAAAGCGACCTTACCAGGGTTTCGTCCGGGCAAGATTCCCATGCAAGTCATACAGAAACACTTTGGGCCCAGTATTCGTTCAGAAGTCATTACGCAGCTCATTGAAAACACTTATGCAGAGGCCTTGAATGAGCATCAATTAAAACCCGCAGGCATGCCCAAAATTACGATTGAAGAGTCCTCCTTTATAGCAGGGGACTTGCAGTATAAAGCTGAGTTAGAAGTGTTTCCCGAATTTGAAGTCAAAGGCTTAGCAGCGCTCGAACTTGTTAAAGTGAAAGCAGAGGTCAACGACAAAGATGTAGACGAGATGTTTGAGAACCTGCGGAAACAACATGTGAATTGGGAAAAGGTGGATCGCGCTGCCAAAGAAGGAGATCGCGTTACGGTTGATTTTGAAGGATTTAAAGGAGAAGAGGCGTTTACAGGCGGAAAGGCGGAGGACTTTAAATTAATCATCGGTTCTAAAGCCATGATTCCGGGCTTTGAAGAGGGTCTGATCGGAAAAAGCGCGGAAGATCATTTTGATTTGCCCCTTACTTTTCCTGAAACCTATCACGTAGAAGACTTAAAAGGCCAAGCCGTTGTATTTAAAATGAAAGTAAAAAAAGTCGAAGCGCCTATCTTGCCTGAGGTCAATGATGATTTAGCAAGGCTCTTTGAAGTAGAGAATATTGACGCTTTGCAGAAAGAAGTTCGCATGAACATGGAACGAGAACTTGATTTTACCTTAAAAGCTAAATTAAAAGATCAGGTGATTGAAGGCTTACTTAAGCATAATCAAATTGATGTGCCCGAGTCTCTCATCGAAGAAGAAGCCAAGCGTTTGGCTGCTGCCGCAAAAGAAAAGATGAAGGGGTGGGGCCAAAAAAATCTACCCGACATGCCCATTACTCTTTTTAATGAAGAAGCCAAAAAACGGGTCATGCTGGGTTTAATTATGAATCAAATTATACAGGCCCATGGCTTAAAACCCGAACACGCGCGCGTTGAAGCGATGATTGAAAAAATGGCTTCAATTTATGATAATCCGACAGAGGTAATTGCGTTTTTCAAACAAAATAAAGAAAGAATGGCTGAAATTGAACAGATTGTATTGGAAGAGCAGGTCGTTGACTATGTTGCAGGATTAGCGCAAGTCAAAGAAGAAGTAAAAGCGTTCAGTGAGGTCATGGATAAAAATACAGCCAATATGGCGAATGTTTTACCGCAAGGATAAACGCCTTGAACAATGGAGACACGATGAATAAAAATCAATTACTGGAAAACCTTGTTCCCATGGTGGTTGAACAGACGGGGCGCGGCGAGAGGGCTTATGATATTTACTCACGCTTATTGAAAGAGCGGGTTATTTTTATGGTGGGGCCAGTTGATGATTACATGGCCAACCTAATCGTGGCGCAGCTCTTATTTCTTGAGGCTGAAAATCCGGATAAGGATATCAGCCTTTACATTAATTCGCCGGGTGGCGTGGTAACAGCGGGCATGTCGATTTATGACACCATGCAGTTTATTAAACCTGATGTCAGTACCATTTGTACAGGAATGGCAGCCAGTATGGGCGCCCTGATCCTCACGGCAGGTGCAGCGGGCAAGCGTTATTGTTTGCCGAATGCGACAGTCATGATTCACCAGCCGCTTGGAGGGTTTCAGGGTCAGGCGTCTGATATTGAAATTCACGCGCGTCATACTTTAAAAGTAAAGGCCATGTTGAATGAAATTATCGCTAAACACACGGGACAGCCCCTTGATGTGGTCGTTAAAGACACAGATCGGGATAATTTTATGGATGCAAAAGAAGCGAAAGCCTATGGCCTTATCGACGCAATTTTCGAAAAGCGGGGCGCATTACCTGAAAAAACCAAAAAATAACAAGGCTTAAACTTATGAGAAAAAAAGGTGAGAATGTTCAGTCTCGCATGTGTTCTTTTTGTGGACGAAAAGAGGCTGAAGTAAAAAAGCTCATTTCAGGGCCGGATTCTTTTATTTGTGATGTCTGTGTCACTATGTGTCTCGACATTATTAAAGAAGACTTAGCTATCAATGGGTCTGCATCAACCGAGACGGTGGTTACCGCGATGGAACCTAAAAAACTTCCGAAGCCCCAGGAAATTTATCACGACTTGTCAGATTATGTGATTGGCCAGGAAAAGGCCCGCAAGATTCTCGCTGTGGCGGTTTATAATCATTACAAACGGGTCTATCAGGCGACGGATGAAAATGAAGTAGAACTCGCTAAAAGTAACATCTTATTGATTGGCCCAACTGGTTCAGGCAAGACTTTATTGGCCCAAACCTTGGCGCGTTCCCTAAACGTTCCCTTTGCGATTGCTGATGCAACCACCTTAACAGAGGCGGGTTATGTAGGGGAAGACGTAGAAAATGTCATTACCAAGCTTTTGCAAAACGCAGATTATGATGTTGAAAAAGCGAAGCGTGGGATTATTTATATTGATGAAATTGACAAAATTTCACGCAAGTCAGAAAACCCATCCATTACGCGAGATGTATCTGGAGAAGGCGTTCAGCAGGCTTTGTTGAAATTAGTGGAAGGCACGGTATCGATGGTGCCACCCAAAGGGGGACGTAAACACCCGCATCAAGATATGGTTGAAATTGATACGAGTAAAATTCTCTTTATTTGCGGCGGTGCCTTTGAAGGTTTAGATCGCATTATTCGTCAACGTACGGAAAAAACAGGGATTGGCTTTGATGCGGATATTCGGAGTCACGCTGATCGGGAGGCCGCACAAAAGCTCCTGGCGCGCGTTGAACCTGAAGACTTGATTCGTTATGGTTTAATTCCTGAGTTTGTGGGACGCTTACCCATTCTCGCAACCTTAGACGAACTCGATGAAGCAGCCCTGATTCAAATTTTAACAGAACCTAAAAACGCCCTGACCAAACAATACAAAAGGTTGTTCGAGATGGAAGGCGTCACGCTTGATTTTGATGAAAAAGCCTTGACCGCAATTGCTGAAAAAGCCTTAAAACGGAAAACAGGGGCGAGGGGCTTACGTTCCATTATGGAAGAAATTTTATTAGAAACCATGTTCCATTTACCGACTGAAACTGAAACCACAGGGATTGTGATTGATGAAGAGGTCGTCAATGCCAAAAAAGAGCCCGTGCGTGTCACTCAGAAAAAAGTTAAAAAGGCCTAACCACTATGAATGAACCTGAAAGGGATTTATCTTCGAGCTTGCCTTATCCTGTCTTACCTTTGCGAGACGTTGTCGTCTATCCACATATGATTGTTCCCTTATTTGTAGGGCGTGAACGATCCGTGCACGCACTGGAAACCGCCATGCGGCGAGATCAAAAAATATTTGTCGTAGCCCAGCAGACGGCAACAGAAGACTATCCTCAAATCAGTGAAATTTATCATGTCGGTACGGTCGTGAGCATTATGCAGCTTTTGAAATTGCCGGATGGAACGGTTAAGGTGCTGGTAGAAGGCGTAGCACGTGCGCGCGTACAGAGCTATGTTGAGGGAGGACCCTTTTATGAAGCTTATTTAGAGCGAATTCAAGATAAAGCACGCGCTTCTCACAAAGATATTGAGGCTTTATTGCGTTCTTTGCTTTCCGAGTTTGAACAGTACGTTAAATCCAATAAAAAAATTCCTCCTGAAGTCTTGAGCTCTTTGACGCCGGCCAGTGACAGTCCTTCACGGCTTGTCGATACGATCGCCGCACATATGACTTTGAAAGTGGACGAACGCCAAAAAATTCTAGAAGAACATCGTCTTGAAAAGCGGGTTGAACTTTTACTCAAGGCCATGGAACAAGAAATTGATATCTTGCAGATTGAAAAGCAGATTCGTTCTCGGGTTAAAAAACAGATGGAAAAAAATCAACGAGAATATTTTCTCCACGAGCAAATGAAAGCGATTCAAAAAGAATTGGGAGATTTGGGAGATCAACAGTCGTTGAATTCAAATGACGCACTTGAGCAAAAAATTAGAAATGCGGGGATGAGCCAGGAAGGCTTTGAGAAAGCCATGAGTGAGCTCAAAAAACTGCGTTCGATGCAACCCATGTCCGCCGAAGCGACGGTGGGTAGAAATTATATTGAATGTCTGATTAATCTCCCATGGAAAAAGGCCACCCGAATTAAGCATAACCTCGGCCGGGCTGAGAAAATTTTGAACCAAGATCATTATGGCCTTGAAAAAGTTAAAGAGCGGATATTGGAGTATCTCGCAGTCCAGCAGCGCACAAAGACTTTGAAGGGTTCCATCCTTTGTTTAGTGGGGCCGCCTGGTGTGGGTAAAACATCGCTCGGTGCGTCAATTGCCCGTGCAACGGGACGGGAATATGCCAGGATCGCTTTAGGCGGCGTGCGGGATGAGGCTGAAATTCGCGGACATCGACGAACTTACATCGGTTCTCTTCCGGGCAAGGTCGTCCAAAAGCTGATTAAAGTGAAGGTCAACAATCCCTTATTGTTATTTGATGAAATTGATAAAATGGCGATGGATCACCGCGGTGACCCGGCTTCTGCCTTGCTGGAAGTATTAGATCCCGAGCAAAATAAAGCCTTTAATGATCACTATCTTGAAATTGATTATGATCTTTCCCCTATTCTTTTTATTGCAACGGCCAATACGATGGATATCCCGGGGCCTCTTCTGGATCGGATGGAAGTGATTCGGATTCCGGGTTATACAGAAGACGAAAAGCGCAATATCGCTTTGAAATATTTAGTGCCCAAGCACCTCGAAGCCTCCGGTTTGAAAAAAGCTGAAATCAAGATTACAGATGAAGTCATTTTGGAGTTGATTCGCTATTATACGCGCGAAGCAGGGGTACGTAGCCTGGAGCGTGAAGTGGCTAAAATTTGCCGTAAAGTGGTTAAAGAAATTCTCTTAGGCGAAGGTAAAATTGATAAAGTTGTTGTCACCTCTAAAAACCTGGAGCAATACATTGGTGTCCGTCGTTTCCATTTCGGGATTGCAGATGAAGCCGATCAGATCGGTCAAGTGACTGGCCTTGCCTGGACTGAAGTGGGAGGAGATCTCCTTAAAATCGAAGTCGCCGTTATGCCGGGCAAAGGCAAGACACAGTCCACCGGACAATTGGGAGACGTGATGCAAGAATCCATCCAGGCCGCGATGACCGTTGTGCGAACACATGCAGCAGAATTTGGCTTGGCTGAAAACTTTCACGAAAAAAAAGATATCCATATTCATGTACCGGAAGGCGCCACGCCAAAAGATGGGCCAAGCGCAGGTATAGCTATGTGTACAGCTTTGATCTCTGCTTTAACCAAATCTCCGGTTAGAAAAGATATTGCCATGACAGGGGAAATCACCTTGCGCGGGGAGGTCTTACCTATTGGAGGCTTAAAAGAAAAACTCTTAGCGGCGCATCGCGGTGGCATTAAAACGGTCCTCATTCCCAAAGAAAATGAGCGGGATTTGAGAGATATTCCCTCGAATATTAAAAAAGATTTAGACATTCATCCTGTTAAATGGATTAAGGAAGTCTGGGACTTAGCGCTGACAAAGCATGCTAAGCCGAAACCCACCCGAGAAAAAAAGACTTCTACAGCTAAAGCTTGAGTTTTGTTAATGCGGCGGACCTAAACTTCGGGTATACTATCCGGGTTTTAATTAAACCAAGCGTATACTATGTTGCAACAGCTTTTTACCAAGATTGTCGGCAGTCGAAACGACCGCATTTTAAAAGACCTCAATAAAAAAGTAGAGGCCATCAATGCCTTAGAGCCCAGTTTAAAAACACTTTCTGATGCAACGTTAGGGGCCAAGACCAGTGAGTTTAAAAATCGTCTTCAGGAAGGGGCTTCACTGGATAGCCTTCTTGTCGAAGCCTTTGCAGTCGTTCGCGAGGCCAGCCTAAGGGTTTTAGGCATGCGGCATTTTGATGTGCAGTTGATTGGCGGGATGGTTCTGCATAGTGGTAAGATTGCTGAAATGCGCACGGGAGAAGGAAAAACGCTTGTTGCCACCCTTCCCCTTTATCTAAATGCCTTATCTGGAAAAGGCGCACATCTCGTCACCGTCAATGAATATCTCGTAAAACGCGATGCTGAAATGATGGGCAAAATCTATAGTTTTCTCGGCATGCGTACCGGGATCATTATTCCGGGGCTCGACCAAGAAGCACGCCGTGCTGCTTATGCGGCCGACATCACCTATGGAACCAATAATGAATTTGGTTTTGATTATCTTCGCGACAATATGGTTCTAAAATTTGAAGATAAAGTGCAGCGGGATTTACAGTTTGCAGTGGTGGATGAAGTGGATTCTATTTTAATAGACGAAGCCAGGACGCCTTTGATTATTTCGGGCATTATGGAAGACAGTTCAGCCCTGTATGTCGAACTGAATAAGGTCGTCCCCCAGCTCAAAAAGCGTGAAACAGAAGAGACAGAAGGCGATTATACCTTAGATGAAAAAGCCCGTTTGGCTTTTTTAACTGAGTCCGGTCATGAGCATTTAGAAAATTTATTGGTAGCTAGTAAAGTGTTAGCACCCGGTGAGAGCTTGTACAGTCCCAAAAATTTAAGCCTGATGCATTATTTTAACGCGGTGTTAAGAGCTCATGCCCTCTATCATAAAGACGTGGATTACATCGTAAAAGACGGTGAAATTGTGATTATTGATCAGCATACCGGCCGAGCCATGATCGGCAGGCGCTGGTCTGAAGGCTTGCATCAAGCTGTAGAAGCTAAGGAAAATGTAAAGATCCAGGCTGAAAACCAAACGCTTGCGTCTATTACTTTTCAAAATTATTTTCGGATGTATACAAAACTCGCAGGCATGACAGGTACAGCAGATACGGAAGCCTATGAGTTACAACAAATTTATGATTTGGAAGTGGTCATTGTGCCTACTAATCGCGCCATGATGCGGCGAGATGAGGCAGATGTGGTGTACCTCACCGCGCTCGAAAAATTTCAGGCGATGACCGAAGACATCTTAGATTGCCAAAAGCGGGGCCAACCTGTGCTTGTCGGAACGGCATCGGTGGAGACCTCTGAAGAACTTTCAAAGCTTTTGTCTAAGCAAAAGATTCGACACGAAGTCCTCAATGCAAAACAGCATGAGCGCGAAGCACACATCATTGCAGAAGCCGGTCGACCCGGAAATGTAACGATTGCAACCAATATGGCTGGGCGGGGAACAGATATTATTTTGGGGGGTAATCTTCAAGTTGAAATCGCTGCGCTCGCCAACGTCGACTCTGAATCCATCGAAACTTTAAAACAGGATTGGCAAGCGCGACATCTCGCTGTGAAAGCAGCGGGGGGGTTACGGATTATCGGCTCTGAACGTCACGAATCACGGCGGATTGATAATCAATTGCGCGGGCGCGCAGGCCGCCAGGGAGATCCTGGATCAAGCCGATTTTATCTGTCGCTCGAAGACCATCTCATCCGCATTTTTGGTGGGGATCGCTTGGCTGGAATGATGCGTAAGTTAGGGATGGGCCAAGGTGAAGCGCTGCAAAGTGGCTTGGTGACTAAGGCCATCGGCAATGCTCAAAAAAAAGTAGAGAACCATAACTTTGATATCCGCAAACAATTGTTGCAATACGATAACGTTGTCAATGATCAACGGCACGTCATTTATGATCAGCGTGCGGCGCTTTTAGTCGAAGCCGATATTTCAGAGATTGTTGCTGAAATGCGTGAAGATGTCATGCGGGATGTGACGCATCGCTTTATTCCGCCTGAGTCCATGTTTGAACAATGGGACGTGGAAGGGCTCAAAGCCTTGCTGCTCGCTGACTTTACGTTGGACGTCCCCTTGCAAAAGTGGCTGGAAGAAGATCCGAACCTTAATGAAGAAGGGGTGACTGAGCGGATTATTGCTGCAGCCCATACCGCTTATCGCGAAAAAACAGAAGCTTCTGAACCCCAAGCGCTGGCACATTATGAAAAACTCGTGATATTAAATAATCTCGATACACACTGGCGTGAACACCTCTCGCGATTGGAGCATTTACGGCAAAGTATTAATCTGCGTGGCTATGCTCAAAAAGATCCCAAGCAAGAATATAAGCGTGAAGCGTTTAATTTATTTGCAGATTTGCTGGAGCAGTTTAAATATGGCGTCATCTCGATTCTCGCTAAACTCATTATTAAAACCCAGGCTGAGGTTCAGGCTGAAAAGGATAGTGTGCTTCATCCCGGTGCCAAAGTCCTCCGTTTTAACCATCAGGAATTGAATGGGATGGGAGAACCCACAGCACTGCCAAAAGTAGGGCGAAATGATCCATGTCCTTGTGGCTCAGGAAAACGATACAAAGTATGTCATGGGAAGATTGCCTAAGAGGAATGAAATGGCGCGATAGGTATTTTTTAGCACGATATTGAAGTAATTGCAAAGGTTTGGTATCTTCATTATAGTAATTTTTTTCAGGAAAACACGCATGTTAAAAGGAAAAACAGTTTTTATCACCGGCGCTTCAAGTGGGATGGGAAAAGCCTGTGCTGAACATTTTGCTGAAATGGGCGCGAGGCTTATCATCACGGCACGTCGGGTCGATCGCCTTCATGCGCTGGCGGAAGAATTAAAGAAAAAACATCATGTGGAAGTATTGGCTTTAGCGCTGGATGTTCAGGATATTAAAGCCGTGAACTTCAGTATTGAAAGCCTCTCCGAGGCTTGGAAAAACATTGATATTCTGATTAATAATGCAGGCTTGGCTTTAAGCACGGCGCCTATTCAAACGGGAAACCCCGAAGACTGGGATACCATGATCAATACCAACCTAAAAGGATTGCTGTATATGACGCGTGCCATTTTGCCCGGAATGATCGCACGGGCTACGGGGCATATTATTAACATCGGTTCTATTGCAGCGCATAGCTATTATGCGGGAGGCAACGTCTATTGCGCAACAAAACATGCCGTGAAAGCGATCAGTCAGTGCATGCGGATTGATTTAGCGGGCACGCCAATCCGGGTGAGTGAGATCGACCCCGGTGCCGTGAATACCGAGTTTAGTACGGTGCGGTGGAAAGATAAACAGCGCGCAGACGCGTTTTATGAAGGGTTTACCCCGCTCAGTGCTGAAGATATTGCCCGGTCTGTTGTTTTTTGTGCTATTCAACCTGCGCATGTGAATGTTGCTGAAATCATTCTTTTCCCGACAGAGCAGGCGTCTGCCAGTTTAATTACAAGGCGGGGCGAGGAAGTGAAAGACACAGGAATCTTTCGTTGAGTCAAAGTCGAGAGAAGTTTTTTTTTATATTAAGTGGCTTTTTTATCAGTTTCAAAGGGGCCTATGCAGATGATGCGGTGTATGTGCTTCCTGCGATTAGCACGAGCACTGAGGCGCCTTATGACTATGTTCAATCTCCACAGCTCGGTAATCAAGTGGTGATTTCGAGTAGCCAAATCGCGCGTTCCGGAGCCAATAATATTGGGCAGCTCATCAACAATGTGGCCGGTGTGCAGTATGTGTCCGGCCTTGCGGTACAGCCTCAGATTCTCATTCATGCAGAGCCCGCGATGATTTTAGTCGATGGCCAGCCGCTCACTAATTTTTCGATGACGAATCCTGATATTAATCTTGTGCCTTTGTCAGACATCCAAAAAATTGTGATTACGCCCGGTGTAGCGGGAACAATATATGGAAATCAAAGCCTCGGCGGCGTGATTAACATTATCACCAAACCCACAACGACAGCCGAACAAAGCTTGACGGTTATGCTGGGCTCGCCCTGGGCAAGTCAAATAGTAGGGATGTTTGCCGGACCGATGAATCCTAATCTCTCCTATCGCGCGAATGCACAAAATGAATTTAATTCGGGGTATCGGGATAATAGTCAGTCCGATACGGGAAATGCGGGACTCGCCTTGCAGCAGAATTATAAAACAGGTAGCGTTGCGTTTGATGTCAACCTCATGCGCCAATTGCAGGATTATCCCGGTTACCTCACGGATATTCAGGTCGCAGAGAATCCCAGGCAGTCGATTGCGAGTCAATCTCAAGGGACGTATCAGGGGAATACCGGGCTCGCAGATTTAACCTGGACACAAAACATAAACCCGCTCTGGCAAGCTGAGACGAATGTGAGTTATCGCGCGCAAAATGCAAATTTCAGTTTGTTCGACTTTTTCACCCAAACGTATAATACCGCAACGGTGAATCCGGTTGTGACGGGCCAATTTCAGATATTGAATCGACCTGTCTCAACGGATGTGGGAATGTTGTTCAGTAATGAAAACTATAACATTTCAAGCCCCAGTCTCTATGCAAATATTCAGGGCGCGAATCAGCAGCAATATAGCACCTATGGTGATTTTAATTTTCCTTTCACACCTCAGCTTGATTTAGCCCTGAGTGGCCGCCTGGTCGCGATTGAAACAGAAGGGCAATTTTTCAATAGCAATACGATGAGGCACTTGCAAAATTCCTCAAACGAGTGGATTTATTGATTTAAAAATAATAATTTTTAAGAGTAATTAACAGTCTTAATGCAGAATAAGTACTGGATTTAACGTATAATAAGTCCTTTTTAATAACTTAATTCGATA
>JBMDXV010000145.1:0-2254 GCA_048594525.1 Gammaproteobacteria bacterium
GCTTCATCATGCCAGGCCGGAATGCGGTGTCCCCACCAGAGTTGACGGGAAATACACCAATCCTGAATATTTTCAAGCCAACGAAAATACGTATTTTGCCAGTCTTCCGGCACAAATTTTACCTCGCCCTTTTTAACCGCATCCATCGCAGGCTTTGCGAAGGGAGCCATTTTGACATACCACTGTTCGGTGAGCATGGGCTCCAGGATATGGTTCCCGCGCTCATTGCGGGGGACATTTAAGGTGTGCGCTTTTTTGTCTAGAAGGAGGCCTTGTGCTTCGAGGTCTTTGAGGATTTGCTTGCGGGCGTCAAAGCGATCCATGCCTTGATAGGCTTTTGGTGCAGCTTCATTGATTTTGCCATCAGGGGTCAGAATACAGCGCATTTCCAGTTTATGGTTTTTGCCTATTTCATAGTCATTAAAATCGTGTGCAGGCGTGATTTTAACGCAGCCTGTGCCGAATTCTTTATCGACATAGTCATCGGCAATAATTGGAATTTCACGGTCGCATAAAGGAAGTTGCACTGTTTTGCCAATGAACTGTTTATAGCGTTCATCTTCAGGATGGACGGCAACAGCGACATCTCCAAGCAAAGTTTCTGGGCGGGTTGTGGCAATGACAAGATAGTGCGTTTCACCCGCCGTTTCGGAAACGAGGGGATATCGAATGTGGTATAAAAATCCCTGCTCTTCTGTGTGCACGACTTCTAAATCGGATACCGCAGTTTTAAAGTGCGGATCCCAGTTGACGAGGCGCTTCCCCCGATAAATCAAGCCTTCTTCGTAGAGTTTAATGAAAGCCGTTTGCACCGCTTTGTCGAGCCCTTCATCCATGGTGAAACATTCGCGAGACCAATCCGCAGAGGCCCCCAGGCGGCGCATTTGCTGCATGATTGTCCCGCCGGATTCTTCTTTCCACTGCCAGACCCGTTTGACAAAGGCCTCTCGCCCTAAATCATATCGGCTTTTACCTTCTTGAAAGAGCTGATTTTCAACCACCATTTGCGTCGCAATCCCCGCGTGATCGACGCCGACCTGCCACAGCGTGCGATCTCCCTGCATGCGATGTATGCGAATTAAGATATCCATCAACGTCTGCTGGAAAGCGTGTCCCATATGCAAATTCCCCGTGACATTCGGGGGCGGGAGCATGATACAAAAAGGGGTGCCGGAGTCTTTTGCGCGAAAGGCATCCTGCTTCAGCCAGGCTTCATAGATTTTTTTTTCGATTGCCCGCGGCTCGTAAGTTTTATCCATCGTTCGTTTTTTCTGAAATTTTGCGGTATTATCCGGCAATTCACCAGGCTCCGCAACCCGTATGATCAAGCTCCACAGGATTTTAACACTTCTCTTATTTTTATTTTTATGCGGTTGCGCGACGAATACGACCTCCCTTTTCGCGCCCGGCCCTCAGACGAAAAGTGCAGAAGGCTTGTTTAGCGTCATCACCCCACAAACCGCGCAGTCGGGCCATTTTTTGTGGACTCAAAACGGCGCTGATTTTAGCCTGGAGCTCTATGGCCCCTTGGGACTCGGCGCAACTTATCTCAGCCAGATCGGGGACGATGTGGTTTTAAAAACTGCAAATGGTCAAACCTACAACGCCGATTCCGCCGAAGACCTGCTCACTCAAGTGCTCGGCTGGTCGATGCCCGTTTCAGGCTTTACTTCCTGGCTCTGGGGCAAACCTGCACCGGGCTTTCCTTTTAATGCGACTTATGATGATCAAAATCGAATCCTTTCGCTTCAGCAAGAAGGATGGTCGATCACTTACACCTGGTCGGAGGCAGGGAGCGTTCCCTCCCGATTGACACTCATCCGAAATAGCATAAAAGTCAAAATATTAATGGATTAAATTGGATAACTCTCGATCAGTTAAGCCAGTTACTTTTTTGATAAAACCTATCTCTACTCCTTCCTGAAGCATATTCTCAGCAATTGCTAATTTTTCTTCGAGCTTTCCTTTTTGTATACCTTTGTGATAGGCTTTATGCTCAAGTCGTTCTTGTATCGAAGTAACTACACCGCTTCCTACCGGGAAAAGTTTTGTGATATAAACCATTCAATTTCTTTCAAAGGATTGAACTATGCATTCCTACCCTGCCCTGTATCAAGACGCTATCCATAACCCGGAAGCATTCTGGGGCACCATTGCGCGTGAGACGCTCACCTGGTTTGAGCCCTGGAAACAAGTCATGCGAGGAGACTTTAATCAAGGCCATATTGAATGGTTTGTCGGGGCCAAGCTGAAT
>JBMDXV010000146.1:0-4182 GCA_048594525.1 Gammaproteobacteria bacterium
GATTCTGGAACTGAATGCTGAAAGCTATAGAATGAATTACGCGCTACATAAAAAAGGAGGAGTAGATATGAAATAAATTTGAGTTACAGAAAAAATGGATTTTAATCGACGCAATAGGGAATTTTAATTGACGTCAGTCAAGGCTGGGGAACGGCGCTGATCTGGTTGCTGATCGCGAGCGCAAATATTCCGGAATCCGCTCCCAAGTTCGCTGAGCTTGGGGTAATGAAGTTTTGGCAATCGTTATTATGACACGTTGCTAAAAGAAAATAGTGTCCATTGGTTGTGGCGCTTCCCAAGCTTTTAAAATAACCGCCTGCATAGAGATTTCCATCAGAATCGGTGGTGAGGATATCAACAGGCGAATCGCCACCGGCTGTGGTGCCTCCAAAATAATTCTGACAACTATTACCGGAACATTGTGCCAAAAGTTTTACACCTGAAGTCGCGCTGGCTAAGCTCGATAAATCTCCGCCGACATACAAATTGCCACTTTGGTCTGTGGTCATATTGAAAACATAGCTATTGGCTCCTGAACTCGTATCTCCAAAATAATTCTGACAGGTGCCATTGCTACAGTGGGCCAGTAAAAGGTTGCTGCCCGCTGTAGCGCTTCCTAAGCTTGAGAATTGGCCGCTGGTGTAGAGGTCAGATCCGCTGCTAATTAAGTTTGTGATCGTACCACTTGCGCCAGCGGTGGAGTTATTTCCAAAATAATTTTCACAACTTCCATTACTGCATTGGGCTAAAAGATTGCTGTTTGCGGTTGCAGTACCGAGTTGGTTGAAAAATCCTCCCACATACAGCGTGTTACCTTGAATCGCAATGTTCTCAATCCCTGCATTTGCACCGGAAGAATTATTGCCAAAGTAATTAGCACAGCTTCCGTTTGTACATTTTGCAAGGAGCCTGCTACTTCCCCCTGAGGCACTTCCTAGCGTTAAAAAGTGTCCTCCCACATAGAGGTTTTGGTTTGCATCAATTGCCATCGTTAAGATTTCATGATCTGCCCCTGAGGTAGTGTCGCCCAAAAAGTTTTGGCATGTGCTTCCAGTGCATTTTGCAAGCAATTGATGGCTGCCTGCCGTGGCGGTTCCTAAGCTTGTAAAATATCCGCCTGCGTAAAGATTTCCACTTTGATCGGTCACTAAAATGTTAATCCTGCTGTTTGCACCTGAGGAAGAATCGCCGAAAAAGTTTTGACATTGTCCATTCGTGCATTTTGCAAGCAGTTTATTGCTGCCAGCTGCAGCACTCCCCAGATTATAAAAATCTCCTGCTGTGTAGAGATATGTGGTGTTTGTTAAGTTAAAAACTTTATTATAAAGAATGCCACCCATCACTGTATTCAAGGTTAACACCGCATTGCTTGCCGAAAGTGAAGGATTTCCGATTGCTCCTTTTGCCACAATAATGCAGGTGGTTTGCGGAGAAAGTTGGTTCACTTGGTTTAGATTTGAATTGGCAGTAGAGGAGCATTGTGCTGTACTTCCATAAAAGGGATCGGTGCCAGACGTCGTGCGATTGACGATACTAAAAGCATTGTTGTTGCTGAGTGTAACTGCATTAATATGAGTTGTTTCAGTAGGATCTGTATTCGTTACGCTAATTACGGCATATCTCGGGCCATTTGTCATGGTGGTATAGTAAGAGTTTCCCGAAGACTCAGTATTAATTGCGACACTGTTCAAAACATTGACATTCAAACTTTGTGAGGCTGTTAAATTATCAGCGGTGAGCGTTAAGGTAGCATCGTTTTGTGGGTTGAGCTGGGCGTTATTCGTTAAAGTCACTTGACAACTTGAAGAAGCTGTAACTACGCTAGGGCAGTTCGTTGTCACCGTGACGTTGGGAAAGGGGGTTTGCGTTCCTTGTTGGTATAAATGGAAAATGGGGTTTTGTAAATTAAATCCGGAACCGAGCGTGAGGGGGATATTGGTTGTGCTGCCATTTTGATTGTCCAACACGATATCATTTGATCCAAATGTGACTTGGGGAGGCGCAATCGTCACGCTTCCCGTTCCCACAGTTCCTCCAGTGTTGGTAACAATGACACTTAAGCTGCTGTTAGCGGGAATATAAGCATTCGCATTGGCATTTAAAGCAATAGTACATTGCGCTAAAGGGGCAAGGGCATTGCCACAGGTGTTGGCCCCAAAGCTAACATTGCTATTGGGCGTGCTTAGTCCAATTTGTCCTATATTTATTTGAAAATGCGTTGGATTTATTATGGTAACGGTCTCGCTTCCCGGCTGGGTAAAGAGCGTACTGGAAACATTAAACTGCAACGCCTCTATCGAGAGGTTTGAGGTTGATGGATTCGTATTGCTTCCTTGAATCGTAATAGGAATGTTAGTTGCAGCCGCTGCACCCGTTGCGGTCAAGGTAATTTGACAAGCGCTTAAAGGTGCTGCATTACATTGGGTGCTGCTGACATTAGCCGGGAGATTGCTCGCACTGATACCTTGTGCTGGTGCTGTATTACTTGTATTTAAAACGGAAAGTGTGACTGATCCGGTGGTGGGTAAATAAACAGTAGAAGGCGCGTTTAGGACCGCTGAGTTAGTACTGTGATTAGTGTTTGGACAGCCCGTTATAATACAACACATTAAAAATAAGCACCCCATGAATGTTAAATATTTCATAAAAATATCCTTAGTTAAAAAATAATGATAAGGTTTAAAGATTATTATAGTTTATGTAAAAATAAACGCAATAACGCCATTTATAAATTATATTTTTTGATCATTAATAATAAAGCTACAGATTAACAAAATGATACTTACCGCAATGAGTCACAACGATAAAGAAGTCGCTTATAGCTTAAGCACTTGTAAATACAATAAACTATAAGCACTCCGTACTAAATATTATTTTAACAAACCTAATTGATCAGCTGCCTGATTTAACTCTTGCACCGCCTTGATGGATACATCAAGATTTGCCTGCTCATCCGGGGTTAGTGTAACTTGGATGATTTCTTCAACGCCCTTACTGCTGATCTTTGCAGGTACACCTATGAATAAAGGTTCTTTGAGGCCATATTGGCCCACCGGCGTCATAGCAGCAACCGGAAGAATCGCTTGCTTATCGAAAAGAAAAGCTTCTGCCATTTGAATAGCGGAGGCAGCAGGCGCATAAAAAGCGGACCCTGTTTTGAGGAGATTTACAATTTCTCCTCCGCCTTGGCGTGTTCTCAGGACAATTTCATCTAGCTTTGTTTGAGATAATCGACCGGATTGTACAAGCTTCTCTAGAGAAACACCAGCGACGTTACTCATGCCAGTTAGGGGAACCATCGAGTCTCCATGACCACCCATCACGTAAGCTGCAATCTGTTCCGTAGAGACGCCGAGTTCCCAGGCGAGAAAGGTTCGAAAGCGGGATGAATCTAAAATGCCTGCCATGCCCACAATTTTATGTGCGGGTACGTTTGCAAAATGATGGAGCACGCGCACCATAATATCAAGTGGGTTGGTGATGCAGATGACAAAAGTGTTGGGACAATATTGCTTAATGCCTTCTCCCACGGCCTTCATGACTTTCCCATTGATGCTGAGGAGGTCATCCCGGCTCATTCCCGGCTTGCGGGGAATGCCTGCTGTGACAATCACAACATCCGCATCTTGAATATCCTTATAATCGTTCGTGCCGATAATGCTGTTGCTAAAGCCCTGAATGGCGCCAGATTGTGCGAGATCAAGGGCTTTACCTTGGGGTACGCCTTCCATAATATCAAAGAGCACCACATCACCTAAATGCTTTTGTAAAGCCAGGAGGGCTAAGGTTCCACCAATATTCCCTGCGCCAATTAAAGCTATTTTTTTACGGGTCATTCTTTTTCCTTAAGTATATGAGTAGGTTCGAGGTTAATTTACCTTAATTGTGGGGGCCCCCGCAATAAAGAGACACGTAAAAGTCATTGGAATAACAGCAAGACGGTTTAAGGAAAGCTAAATAAAAATTGAGGCTGGCTTGAAGTTTCCAGGTTTTCAAAATCATGGAGTTCTAATAACTGCGCGTTAAACCAGCGATCATAAGGAGGTGCATCCAACTACTTAACGCAACTATTAATAATGTAACGTCGTTGTTATAATTGTTAATTGTTACCTCTAAATTAAGAGGAGAAGTAGTTGTGAAATTAACAGATAAAGAAAGATGTAAAATTGAGGTTTTGCATCA
>JBMDXV010000147.1:0-3358 GCA_048594525.1 Gammaproteobacteria bacterium
TGATGCAAAACCTCAATTTTACATCTTTCTTTATCTGTTAATTTCACAACTACTTCTCCTCTTAATTTAGAGGTAACAATTAACAATTATAACAACGACGTTACATTATTAATAGTTGCGTTAAGTAGTTGGATGCACCTCAAATGGTTTATTATTTTGAGCCTTCCTTACAAAAGCAAGAAACAGAATCCTATCTCCCGGCTGAATATAAAAACACCCTGTTAGATTACATTGTGGGCTTTGAAATTGAAATCACTGAATTAACCGGTACCTTTAAACTGGGTCAAAATCGTTCGCTCGAAGACCAGGCTGCCTTGTTAGAAGGTCTATCCAAACAAAATGACGCTGACTCAAAGCAGTTGGCCGAGTTTATAAAAAGCGATCAGAATCTATAAAGTTTAGTTAGCACCTCGCAAAACCTGAATGACCGCTTCCGCTGCGGCATCCACCTCTTCATGGGTCGTGAATGCGCCGAAAGAGAAACGAAAGCTTCGGTCTGCTTCAATGCTTTTTAAGCCGATTGCTCGTAGGACATGTGAGGGTTCTATCGTTGTAGACATGCAGGCGGAGCCTTGCGCGATGGCGATTTTGTCTTTTATCGCTGTTAAAAAGGTCTCGGCGTCAATGTTTTCAAACTGCAGATTTAAGATGTGGGGGACGGCGTAGTCTAGGTCTGTATTCAGTTTGATACAGGGGAGGAGGGAGAGCTTTTGTAAAAAGCGATCTCGTAAAGCGGTGGTTTTTTTTAAAGCATCCTGAAGGTTTTGGCAAGCGAATTCTGCGCCTTTCGTGAATGCGCTGATGAGTCCCGGAGACTGTGTGCCAGGACGGATGCCGCGTTGCTGGCTTCCTCCAAAAAACAAGGGTTTGAGATAAGTGCGCGGAGCGCGTCTGACATAGAGGGCGCCGACTCCTTTGGGTGCGTATACTTTGTGGCCTGAGAAGGAGGCGAGGTCAATTCCGAATGCGTTTACATTAAACGGTATTTTCCCCAGGGCTTGCGCGGCATCGACGTGAAATAGGGCGCCTCGTGCCTTGATTAGTCTTGAGATTTCAGCCAAAGGCTGGGTGATGCCTAATTCATTATTGACGGCCATAATCGAGACGAGCGTGGTGTCTTCGCGTAGTGTATTTTCCAGCAGTTTCAGATTAACGAGGCCACGCTTTTGCACGGGCAGATAGCTGACTTCAAAGCCTTCATGGCGTTCGAGATAGCGAAAGACATCCAGCACCGCTTTGTGTTCAATTTGCGTGGTAATGAGGTGTTTTCCTCGACTTGCGTAAAAACGCGCTGCGCCTTGAATGGCGAGATTATTGGCTTCTGTTGCGCCTGAAGTCCAGATGATTTCAGAAGGTTCTGCACCGATCAATTGGCCAAAGTTTAACGTGGCTGTTTCAATAATCTGGGCGGCGTTAAAACCGTATTCATGCGTTGTGGAATGGGGGTTGCCGAACTCCGCTTTTCCACCGAGGCATTTAAAGAGGGCTTCCAGCGCAGGCGTACAGCAAGGTGTGGTTGCGGCATAGTCAAGATAAATCGGGCGCTTCATCGGAGATTCCTTTCAATATTGCTGATTATGCCCAAAAGAATAATCACTTCATTTTCCTCAAGCTGGGCGCGTTGAAATAAGCGCCGTAATTTTTGGAGCATGATTTTATCGTGGCCTGGTTTTAAGTAGTCTACTTTGCGTAATAAGGCTTCAAGCCGATTATAGAAGCGTTCGGTGTTCTGATGGGGTGCTTTTATCCTATGTTCGAGCGGTTCTTCCGGAGAGTGCTGAGGCGTGGTATTTTTTTGAGCCATGAGGAGTTCATACCCCACAACCTGCACGGCTTGCGCAAGGTTCAAGGAAGTAAATTCATCTGCTGTGGGAATACTGACATGATAGTGGCAAAGCTTGAGTTCCTCATTGGTGAGCCCGGTTCGCTCTGTTCCAAATACAAAGGCGATTTGATTGTGTTCTTGTCGGGCGAGGGTCGCGGCCTCTGCGGCTTCACGTAAATGGAGATGCGGAAAATTCATCACGGTGTCGCGACCACTTGTGGCAAAGATGAGTTGGCAGTCTTCCAGGGCTTCAGACAAGCTTGCGGTAAGGATAGCCTGATCGAGAATATCAATCCCTAAGGACGCGAGTGCATTGGCCGAGGGAGACGGAAAATAATGCGGGTTCACAAGATAAAGCGAGGAAAGCCCCATGGTTTTCATCGCACGCGCGGCGGCACCGATATTGGCGGGATGCTGGGGTTCTACCAGAATAAATCGTATCGCTCGTGTCATTTTTTCCGCTTGTGCGCAATGCGTGCGTGAGGGAGGGTATGATTTAAAATCACTTCCATCCATAAAACGGAAACAATCCCGAGGTAGCCCCCGAAGAGAATATCACTCACATAATGATCTGCGAGCAGGAGTTTGGCGATGGCAACACACACGGCGCATAAGAGGAGGAGCGACGTGAGCCAGGATTTTTTTAGGAGACGTGAAATCGAATAAAAGCCGCAAAAGGCCATGGTGGCATGTCCGGACGGAGTGGACTCGGCATTATGGGTAAAAGAAAAAGGATGAAATCCGTAGAGGTCACTCGTAAAGAGCAGGTCAGGGCGATAGCGACCAAAGAGCACTTTTAAAACAAACAGCAAAACGGAGGTCGCGATAATCGTGAGTCCAAACCGCAATAATCTTTCATGTTGCAGGCTATCACTGCGTCTCGTTTGAATGATCGAATAAGCGATTGCTGCAAGGCCCACAATGACCCAGCACTCCGGCGAAAATACTGCGGATAAAAGCTCTGACACCGGGGTCAACACTGTGTTGATGACAGGCGTATAGATGAGATAAAGCAAGGGAACGTCAAACCAAGTATACAAAATGAAATAGACGATGCCTAGAATGATAAATCCTATCAGGGTGTGATAAGCTAATTTTTTAGTTGACATCGCATTTCTCCCTTCTCAATTAAAGCGCTTAACACCTGACAATTTTAAAATATGCTCAAATTTTGTCATTCCTGCGTAGGCAGGAATCCAGACACCAGGAGAGACAAGTTGTGGTCGGCAGGCTGGATCCCAGCCTTCGCTGGGATGACAGGTTAAATCTTAAAATGAGTACAAATTAAAATTGTCAGTTGTTAAGGTTAAGGCGCAGGATTATTGCATAAATCACAGGTGCATGCTAGCAAATGCCACTTTATAAGAGGCGCAGTCAATAAGGTCAAAATTGATTGTAACTATTCAGCGCGGTAAAACTTTCTAACTTGAAGCAAATTTTTTCAATAAAATTTATGCTGGTTAGAATTGGTGTTACAATTAATCCTACACCAAGGAATGGTAAGTACTTTATTGAAAGTAGAAGGGATACTGG
>JBMDXV010000148.1:0-15702 GCA_048594525.1 Gammaproteobacteria bacterium
GGAAATTAAAATCCCTAAAAAAAGTCGATTTCACTCGAAATAAATCTGTCAATTCTTGTTTAGTACAGCTCTTTTTTTTGGCTAATAAATAATAAATCAGGTAAGTGATATAAGTTTTCCCGGTGTTATTTGGACCACACAAAATCGTCAAAGGTGCAAGTTCAATCTCACCTTTTTCAATAGGCCCTAAATGTTCAAAGGAAATTTTCATTACCTAGTAAGTCCTCGCTTTAGGCTGGAAGGGTTCCACTTTATGCGGCTTCATATTGACTGCACGTGTTGACATGCGGTCGCCTTCCAAAAAGTAAATGGTGTGTTTGAGCCAGGCGGCATCATCTCGATCGGGAAAATCTTCACGGCTATGCGCGCCGCGGCTTTCTGTGCGATACATCGCAGCAACGGCGGTAGCCATCGCAACGTCCATTAAATTATCCATCTCTAAGGCTTCAACGCGGGTGGTGTTAAAGACCATCGATTTATCAGGCAAAGCGGCATGCTGCAAGCGCTCGCGCAAGACTTTTAATTTTTCTAAGCCGGTTTCCATCGAAGGCCCTTCGCGGAAGACTCCAAAATCAGACTGCATGACGGTCTTCATTTCTGCGCGGATGGCTTGAAAATTTTCGGTTCCGGTGGAGGTTTCCCAACGATTGAGTCGAGACTGGGCAGCGTCGAGATCGCTGTCTGTATAAGTCTCCAGCGATAAATTGCCTTCGTTAAATGCGTTTTCAACAAAAATACCCGCGGCGCGGCCGAAGACCACCAAATCTAAAAGCGAATTGCTGCCCAGGCGATTGGAACCGTGAACGGACACAGAAGCGCATTCTCCCACCGCATATAAGCCGGGAATAATATGATCTTTGCCTTTGGTATCCTGCGTAATGGCTTGTCCATGAATATTGGTGGGAATCCCGCCCATCATGTAATGACACGTGGGCACGACGGGGATGGGCTGCTTAATCGGATTGACATGCGCAAAAGTCATGGCGAGTTCGCAAATACCGGGCAATCTTTGATGAATGAGATCAGCGCCTAAATGCGTTAAATCGAGTTCAACATAAGAAACCCCCTCTTTTTCCAAACCGCGCCCCTCGCGGATTTCAATCGTACTCGCGCGTGAGACCACGTCGCGGGACGCCAAATCTTTCGCGTTGGGCGCATAGCGTTCCATAAAACGTTCGCCGCTTTTGTTGCGTAAAATGCCGCCTTCTCCACGGCAGCCTTCTGTTACGAGAACGCCTGCGCCTGCAATCCCTGTGGGATGGAACTGCCAAAACTCAATATCTTGGACAGGAACATTGGCACGCAAGGCCATGCCGATTCCGTCTCCCGTATTAATGTAGGCATTGGTGGTGGATTGGTAAATTCGTCCCGCGCCGCCTGTCGCTAAAATCGTTGCGCGCGCGTGGAAAAACGCCCGTTCTCCTGTTTCAATACACAAGGCCATGACGCCGATGACGTCTCCTTTTGCATTCTTCACTAAGTCGAGCGCATACCATTCGGTAAAAAAGACGGTTTTATGCTTTAAATTATTTTGATATAACGTGTGCAACAAGGCGTGCCCGGTTCGGTCTGAGGCGGCACAGGTGCGCTGGGCAATTTTGCCGACGTCATATTCGCGCGACATGCCCCCGAACGCCCGTTGATAAATCCGGCCATCGTCCTGACGGGAAAAAGGCATGCCCATATGTTCCAACTCATACACCACCTGGGGCGCAATCTCGCACATGTATTCGATGCAATCCTGATCGCCGATATAATCTGATCCCTTGACCGTATCATACATGTGCCAACGCCAGTCATCGGGATGGGCATTACCGAGCGCCGCCGCCATGCCACCTTGCGCAGATACGGTGTGAGAACGCGTCGGAAACACTTTGGTAATCACCGCTGTTTTCAATCCCGACTGCGCGAGTTGCAAAGCGGCTCGGAGGCCTGCGCCGCCTGCGCCCACAATAATCGCATCAAATTCATATTTTCCGAGTGTTGACATCCTTACCCCCACAATATTTCAATCGCCCAAACAAAATAAGCAATAAATGCCAACATCATCAGGGTGAGCACAATTAAACGTATGATTTTATAAGGAATATAATCCGTAAAAACCGTCCACATTCCGATCCAGGCATGCACAATTAAGGCGATCAGGGCCACCAGCGTGATGACTTTACTGATGGTGTGATGAAACAAGGCATACCACATCGGGAAGGTCATGGGATGGTGCGCAATAATATAGCCCAAGATGAAGAGGAAATAGCAGGCTAAAATAATGGCCGACAGGCGTTGTAAATACCAGTCTTTGATTCCGCTCCGCGTGAGTGAGGTGATTTGTTCTAACATACGATCCATACTCCTATTCCAATTGCGCCGAGGATGCCTAAGAGCAGCACGAAGAGGCTCGCAATTTTGCCTGAGCACTTGCCCTCAAAAAAGCCGATATCCATAATGAGATGTTTGATGCCTGCAATCGTGTGATAAAACAAGGCTGAGAGGACGAGCCAGCTAAAGAAAGAAACGGTGGACGACGCCAGAAAAGCCTGCACCATCAAAAAGTTCATCGAGGATGAGAGGGAAAGATGGAGCACCCACAGCACAAAAGGAATCAGTAAAAACAAAATGATCCCTGAAATGCGATGTAAAATAGAAGCGATCCCTGTCAAGGGAAGGCGATAGCGCATTAAAGCGCCGATCCCGATATTCCGTGGCCGCGAATCTTTCATGGTAAGCTCCTTCATTTTAAGCGGAGCTACTATATCAAAATTTCAAAAAATTGCACACTTCACGCAATGCTTTTCCGGCATTCAGCGGAAAAAAATCATAAAACGTTACAAAGCAGTGAATCATCCCTGAATATTCATGACAATAAACTTCATTCCCGGCTTGGATGAGGTGTGCGGCATAGGCTCTCCCTTCATCGCGTAAGGGATCACATTCTGCGGTGATGACAAGCGTTTTCGGAAGTTCGGCGATATCCTGATCCCATAGAGGAGAAGCCAGCGGGTCTTTTACATGACTCAAGTCCTGAAGATAATGTTGACGAGACCAGTCCATGTTATCTTTACTTAAAAAGTAATTTTCATGAAACAGGGTATGCGAAGGATAATCTCCGCTAAAATCTGTGACAGGATACAGTAAAACCTGGGCGCTTATGGGAATGTCTTTGCGGTTTTGATGGGTGATGACTGCGGCAAGATTCGCCCCGGCGCTATCTCCCATGATACAGATTTTTGTAGGATCAAAGCGATAAGCGTCGGCATGCAGAAAGAGCGTTTGCAAAAGGCTCGACCCTTCCCACACCGGGAAAGGAAAAGGATATTCAGGCGCCAAATGATAATCGACCGACACCACAAGCGCCCCACTTTCCACGGACAAATGCTGACACAGGGAATCGACATAATCTAGATTACCCGCTACAAAACCGCCCCCGTGGAAATATAAAATCAGGGGCAGCTTTTGTCCCTCCACAGGCCGATAAAAGCGTAAAGGCGTGTGCACCTCCACCTTTTCAAGCTTTTCAGGGTGATGCGTGACAATAATATCGGTGATTTTCAAATCCGGAAAATGCTTTTTATGGCCGAGCTTGGCCTGAGCGGCCACATAGGCCCGGGCTTCTTGCGGTGTTTGTTCAGATAAAGACTTAGGGCGATGCCGATTTAAACGGTCTATAAATTTTTGCGCTTCTCCTGCCAGCATAGATTTCTTCTGTTTTGGGTGGGATGCCTGTACAATACGCAAAATTCATAAAATTGACAATCATGCGCCAAGCGATACGCCAAGCCTTTCGCGGCATCAACATTTTTTATGTTATTTCTAAATATGGACTAGACCGGGTGCTGTTTCGTCTGCCTTTTTTCAAAGCTTTAAAATGGACAGTCTGGTTTAATCCTTTTTATTGGAAACTCCGCCGTCAAAAGCTCAGCCGGGGAGAACGCTTACGTTTGGCACTAGAAGAGCTCGGCCCTTTATTCGTCAAGTTTGGACAACTCTTGTCCACCCGGCGCGACTTTCTTCCGGATGATCTTGCTTTGGAGCTCTCAAAACTTCAGGATCAAGTTCCGCCTTTTGATTCAGCGCTTGCGATTCAGGCCATCGAGACAGAACTCAATCGCCCGCTCTTTGAAGTCTTTGAGGAATTTTCCACTGAAGCCCTCGCATCAGCATCGATATCACAAGTCCACAGCGCCCGCCTAAAAACAGGGACAGAAGTGGTGGTCAAAGTCTTAAGGCCCGCGATTGAAATGGAGGTGGCACGGGATATCTCCCTCCTCCTCACCTTATCGCGCGTGTTGGAGCACTTTTCGAAATCTGCCAAACGAATTCATCTTGTGGAAATTGTCAAAGAACTAGAACGCACGCTTCAAAACGAGCTTGATCTGATGCAGGAAGCGGCCAATGCTTCTCAGTTCCGGCGTCAGTTTGCGCATTCTCCGCTTTTATACATTCCTAAAATTGAATGGGACTATAGACGCAAACGCATTTTAGTCATGGAACGTGTCTATGGCTTACCTGTGAATCAACCTGCTCTCTTGCTCGACGCGGGCTTTGATCTCAAAGAAATTGCCAAGCGAGGCGTTGAAATTTTTTATACGCAAGTTTTCGAAAATGGTTTTTTTCATGCCGACATGCATCCCGGGAATTTATTCGTCGCCCGGGAACCGCGCGCGATGCCGCGTTGGATCATGATTGATTTTGGAATCGTCGGAACCTTGAGTAAGGCCAATCAACATTATCTCGCTGCCAACTTCCTCGCCTTTATTGACAGGGATTATCGGCGTGTTGCCGAGCTTCATCTCGAATCAAAATGGGTGCCGCAGCATGTGCGGGTGGATGTTTTGGAAAGCGCGATCCGAAGTGTGTGCGAACCCTTGTTTGAACTCCCGCAAAATCGTGTGTCTCTCGGCCAAACTTTGCTTCGACTGATTCAAATTGCCCGGCAATTTAAAATGATTGTGATGCCTGAACTCCTCCTCCTGCAAAAAACACTCGTCAGTATTGAAGGCGTTGCCCGGCAACTTGACCCTGAAATCGATATGTGGAAAATCTCCCGGCCTATCCTCGAAAAGTGGATGCGAGATCAGGTCGGTTTTAAAACCCTATTTCGTCGCTTAAAAGAAGAGCTCCCCGTGATCATGGAAAGACTTCCTGAAATCCCGCAACTCCTTTACCAAGCTTTACTCAAACTCAGCCAGGATTAAATGGTTATGCCCTATTTTCAACAAACCAAAGCCAACTTATTTGCAACCAACCTCCTCATTTTCATTAATGTGATTATCATTGCCGACGGCGCCTTTATGACACCGCTCTGGTCTGATTTTGTGCTGAGGATCGGCGGCAATATTCAAACGGCAGGTCAGGCTGTTCTTGTCTTTTCGGTGATCATCGGCTTTTTTATGTGGATTGCAGGCAAAATTGAACACTATTATCAAAACGATGAGTGGTTTATGTGCTTTTCCGCGCTGATTGTTTTTTTGAGTTATTTGGGCTATTTTTTTGTGCACCATCCCTGGCAGCTTTATCTCGTTGAGATGGGCCTAGGGATTGGAGGCGCGTTTCAGACACCTGTGATCTGTGCCATTTATCAGCGTTATTTTACGCAGGAAAAAAGCTCTTATTTTTGGGCCATCTGGAATGGGTTTTATAATATCGGTATTGGCATCGGCGCCATGCTTAGCGCTTTCATCGTCGCGCATTATAACTACACTTTGATGTTTACAATACTCGCTGCCACCGCTTTTATTTGTTTCCTCTTAAATATTTTCCTGATGATGAAAATCAAAAACACTGGCTTTTTTACATTGTGGAGGCTCCGTAAACCCCATGTCTCTTGATCCCTTATCTTCAAAATCTACAGAAATGCCTCTTGCCAAAGCCTGGAGCCATTATTTTATCGCGCTCGCGGCAACGGTGCTCGCAGGCCTTATTTTCTTTAAATTTGATGTCCTGCTTTTGCTGATTATTCCTTATTTCATATTTGGCGTTTTATTAAACCGCATCGTGCTCAGAAACCTCATTCGTTATCATCCCATTTACGACACACTCTCGAATGTCTCTAACACGAAATTAGCGGCAGTCATGACCTGGCCTGTTTTTTATGTCGTCATTTTCATCAAGCTTGCCATTGTGAAATATCTTTGAAAAAGAGAGGGCAGGCAGGCCTGAGGGGTCTGGCAAACTCAGTGTATATCCTTTACAATGCTTGCTTTTTTTACAAGGTGAGAATTGATGTCCCCTGCTAGCCCTTTTGTATTGATTATCCTGGACGGCTTCGGCACCCGTCCGGACTCCCCTGACAACGCCATTAGCCGGGCGCATACGCCTGAGCTTGACCGGCTTTATCAAACCTTCACGCATACTTTAGTGTCAGGATCAGGAGGGGATGTGGGCCTCCCGCATGGTCAGATGGGCAACTCTGAAGTCGGTCACGTTAACCTCGGTGCCGGGCGAGTTGTCTATCAGGAATTAACCCGAATTGACCGCGAGATTGAAACCGGCGCGTTTGCAACCAACCTTGTGATTTTAGATGCGATTGATCGCGCAAAACAAAACAATAGCACTTTTCATATTTTTACCTTATTGTCGAGCGGCGGCGTGCATAGCTTAGAAGGACATACCGAAGCCTTGATTCGGCTTCTTGAGCAACACGGCTTGAAAAAGATCATGCTCCACGCCTTTTTAGATGGCCGGGATACGCCTCCCCAAAGCGCCCTTCCTTCCCTCAAGAAATTTGATGCCCTTTTGAAAGAGAAAAGAGCGGGTCAAATTGCGTCGATCGTCGGCCGATATTATGCCATGGATCGCGATCAGCGCTGGGAGAGGATTACGCTTGCTTATGATATGCTCACGCAAAGAAAAGCATCCTTTCAAGCCGAAAATGCTATAGTGGCACTTGAATCGGCCTATGCGCGAGGCGAAACAGATGAATTTGTCAAACCGACCTGTATTGAAGGGGGCTTGCCTGTTCAAACGAATGATGTCGTTTTCTTCATGAATTTTCGCTCTGACCGGGCGCGCCAACTCACCCATGCTTTTGTGGATGAATCATTTAGCGGCTTTGACCGGGGTCCCAAAATCAAGCTTGCTGACTTTATCACCTTAACGGAATATGAAGCCGGTCTCCCCGTCAGCGTTGTTTATCCTCCTCAAGCCCTGCACAATGTGATGGGGGAATATCTCGCCCACTTAGGCATGACGCAGCTTCGGATTGCAGAAACTGAAAAATACGCGCATGTTACTTTCTTTTTTAACGGCGGACGGGAAGCGCCCTTTGCAGGAGAAGATCGGATTTTAATTCCTTCCCCTAAAGTGGCGACTTATGATTTACAGCCTGAAATGAGCGCCTACCTGATCACCGATCGCTTAGTGGGAGCCATTGAAAGCGGCAAATATCAAGTCATTATTTGCAATTTTGCAAACGCGGATATGGTCGGCCACACTGGTCAATTTGCTGCCACCGTGCAAGCCATTGAAGTTCTCGATACCTGCATCGGCCGCATTGTCAGTGCGCTTCAAAAAGTGGGAGGCCAAGCCTTTATTACCGCAGATCACGGCAATGCTGAAAAGATGGAAGACGAACACACCCATCAACCTCATACCGCCCATACAACCGACCCTGTCCCGCTCATTTATATTGGGAGACCGGCTACCATCCTACATCAAGATGGCGTCTTATCGGATATTGCGCCGACGATGCTCTCGCTCATGGACTTGCCGATCCCGATCGAAATGACGGGTCGGGTCTTACTCAAGGTGAAATGATCATGATGAAATTAACCGCTCTCTCTTTATGTCTTTTTTGCAGCACGTCGCTTGCTTTTGCTGATGTCTCCGGCTCACTTGATGCGCACCTGGATGCGTCTACTCCATTGCCGGAGGAGCAGACGATTGCACCTTTGTCTCAAGACAACGTGAATTTATTTGGCACAACCTTGCAGGCCATTCGTGAATTTTACGTGAACCCCGTTCCCGATGACACCATTGTCGAAAATGCAGCACGCGGGATGTTGCAAAATCTCGATCCGCATTCTGATTATCTCGACAAAGCCGATTATGAGGATCTTGAAACCATGACGAATGGTCAGTTTTCAGGAATTGGGGTTGAAATCACTCCGGCAAATGGCGCACTGCTTGTTGTGACACCGCTCGATGACTCTCCGGCTCAAAAGGCAGGCGTGAAAGCAGGCGACTATATCGTCAAAATTAATAATGTCGCTGTCGATGGACTTTCTGTCACCAAAGCCATGAATATGATGCGGGGCCCGAAAGGTCAATCTGTCACCTTAACTCTCCTCAGGAAAGGTGAAAATGCACCGCTGACCCTCACCATTGTGCGCGACAATATTGTGATGAAAGATGTCAAAACCAAAGTGCTTGCAGGGCATTATGGCTATCTACGGATTTCACAGTTTGAAACGAATACGGGCATAGACGTGAGCCGCGGCGTCAAACAATTGTTTAAAGACACGAATGGCGAACTCTATGGCGTTGTCCTTGATTTGCGTAATAATCCGGGCGGACTGGTTGACGCTGCAACCGATACGGCTAATGTGTTTTTAAATATGCAGAAAATTGGCGCAGGCAAGGTGGTCGTCTATACGAAAGGACGCATTCCGGACAGTGAATACACAGGCTACGTCCAGGGCCGCGACCAACTGCAAGGCTTACCCATGGTCGTCCTCATTAATTCAGGTACGGCTTCTGCAGCTGAGATTGTAACGGGAGCGCTCCAGGATTATCACCGAGCGATTGTCGTGGGGACCCGCTCCTTCGGCAAAGGCTCTGTTCAGACCGTCTTTCCGCTAGAAGGCGGCGAAACAGCTATTAAACTCACCACTGCACTCTACTACACTCCGTCAGGCCGAATGATCCAAGCGCAAGGCATTACACCGGATGTCATTGTCCACAACTACAATATTCCCGACACAATCAAACCCACTGGCACCGACGTGATCCGCGAAGGCGATTTAGCCAATCACATCACAGGGGATGGAGAAGCCATGATCGCCATGAGCAAAACCGATGCCAACACCAGCGAAAGCCTGCAAGACATTGTGAATGGCGGTGGCAGCAGCAAAGAGAAATCCTTGATCTACACAGATTACCAACTTTATCAGGCACTCAGCATGCTGATGGGCCTTCACGCTGAAACGCGGATACAGCCATGACCTGTATCTTCTGCCGCATTATCAAAGGCGAGATTCCCGCTCAAAAAGTGTTTGAAAATGAAGATTTCCTGGTCTTCAATGACCTCTACCCCAAAGCCCCTGTCCATGTGCTGGTTATCCCTAAAAAACACATCGAAAGCCTGGCGCACTTAAAACCGGAAGACGGTCCCCTCATGGGAAAACTGATGCTTCTCTTAAAAGACTTAGCCGAGTTTCTCAATCTTAAAGCAGGCTTCAAAATTGCAATCAACACAGGTCATGGGGGTGGTCAGGAGGTCTTTCATTTACATTATCACTTAACAGGTAACCCAAAAAATTATTAATACAGCACTGCTCTATAGTTGATTTTTTTTTGATTTTTTGCTAAAATTTATAATAATTAATAAATAAAATTTTGGAGAACTTTATGAATGGAAAAGATAACCGAGGGATAGAACTACAAAAACTTTCAACAAGTCAAACTCAAGCTTCTAACCCACCACCTGTTGCCCCCCCCTCCCCACGGTGGTGGCTGGATATGCGGCCTCACCTAACAGCGCAAATAGAGCGCGTTTACGGAAGAAAAAACAGCAATGTGAAGCCTAGCGATGTAGCGGCTATGCTTGTAGAAAATGTGAAAAAAAATGATACCAGGTTTACTGACGAAACCCTGAGACTTGTTGTGGAAGAATATCTTTCTATTTTGACGCGTCACGAAGATAAAGCGTTGCAGGCGGCGCCCAATTCTCCTAATTTTGAGAGCGATTATCTAAAAGCTTTATTGGCGGTAGAAAAAAAGGCAAATTTGAATAAGCAAGACAAGGCAGCCCTGCTTAATGCAATAAAAGAACTAGCGTTTGAAACAGAAGAATTGAACAATATATTCATAAATTCTCTTTCTCCTGTAATTCTAAAGTTTAAAAAGAAAACAGATGAGCTAATAAAAAAACGTGGAATATCTTTTAGTAATCAAAGCACACAGGCGGCTTTTGAGACAGCGTATAAGAAAGCACTGAAAGAACTTAAAGAGGATGAGGTAAAAGATTTAATCAGACAAGGATTTAAGATTGGTCTTTTGGCTAGTGATGAAAGCAAGCGTTTAAAATTAATAAGCTTTCTCATTGAAGTTTTAAACAAAACTAAAAAATATGACAAAACTTCAATCCCAGAAATTAATAGTCACATTTATAATTTAACATTTGCATTGCGTAAAGCCGAACTAATCAAACGCATTAATGACTTGCCCTCTGCATTAAAAAAGGAATTGCAGCCTTTCTTTGCAGATTCTTTGAAAAAATATCAAGGAAAATTGAGCTTAGATGAACTTCCTGAGGCAAACTTATGGTTTCGCAGCCTGATAGAACAAGCTAATACACATCTTGCTACACAAAAAGATAATCCAGCGTTGGATGAGGTCGCTGAACATATTTGGAATTTTGCGTTGAAGGACCTGCAAGACCAAATAACCCACATTTATAGGAATATTGCTGGTGGGGAAGAGGCTGTTTATAAAAATCTTGATAAAAGTGTAAAAGACTTGTCTCCAAAAACCAGACAATTCATTATAGAAGCATTTCTCTCCATTTTGAAAGAGCATGAAAAGACTTCTAAGACTGCCCCTCCTGCGTTTGATACAGCTTACTTAGACGCCTTGTGTGCAGCTGAAAAAAAAGCAAAAGCTGGAAAAAATGACAAAGTCACAGCAGAACTCAGTCAAATTTTATACGATCGTTATATTCAACAGTTAAAAGACGACGCACCATTGACATTTACTGATTTACAAGATGGCAGTATCGGATTGCAGATTGGAAAATCAAATGATCTCCCGCCCCCTTCTGAGTATCACTTGCTGAATTTAGACTCAGATGAAAATGGGCACCCTCCTGGCGAAATATTAGGCAAAATCAATAAAGCAATGACACGTACTGTTTTATATACTGCTAATATTAAAGCGTCTTCTTCAAACGATAAAGCTGATTTTTTTGACAGTGTATTCAAAGCAGGCTTAAGAGGAAGCCATCTTATAAAAGACCCTGAGACCGGTAAACTATCCTATGCTCCTCCCCGCACTATTTACCTAGGCCGACTGCCTCCCGCTCCGCCTCAACCAGCAGATAACACCCCCCCCCTGCCCTATAACATCCAACTGGAAACATTAGAACAGCTTCTGCGCTTTCTCACAAAGGTGGACTCTCAGGCACGGCTTGATCTTTCTAATCTTTTCCCTGTTAAAGATAGAATAACCGCAACAGAGTTTTTTGCTAAGGTATATAAGAATCACCCGGGTCTAAAGGATAGAATTACAGGACAGGCTGTCATTAATCAAGCAGCACCTCAGAATGTTAATGAGGCTCCGCCAGCTCAGGGCAATCAGAATCAGAACAGTCAGGGCCATGCTGCCCAAAATCCGCCTAGTGTTGGGGGTGAGCGTGCTCCTGCTAGAATTGAGAGTCGGAAGCCACTCAGTGAATCCCGACTGCAAGAACTAGACACTCACTTTGAGTCAAATAGAGCTCCTTTCAAAGTTAATCAAAATCCACTACGGCCTAATTTAAGACCAATAGCTCCTGGATCACCATTTTCTTCTGTTGCTACTCAAGCAGATCAGAATAATCCAAACAATAACACAGGTGCAGCACCAGCCTAAAATTCACTTAGCAATTAAGCTCAAACCAGAATGGAATTTGACCTTATTCAAACCTTTTTTCAGCGCCCCGCTAAACACCGCGGGGTGATATTGGGGAATGGGGATGATTGTGCACTGCTCCAAAGCAAACACACGCTTGCCTTTTCAACCGATAGCTTGATTGAAGGCACCCATTTTATTCAAAATGAGATTACCCCTGCAGATTTGGGATACCGGGCTTTGGCAGTGAATTTGAGCGATCTTTCCGCCATGGGAGCCTCCCCCTTGGCTTTTCTGCTTTCCTTGACTTTGCCGCACGTTGATGAGGCTTGGCTCGCACTTTTTTCCAAGGGGTTGTTTTCTTTAGCAGATGAATATCATATCGATTTAATTGGCGGAAATACTACAACAGGCTCGCTTGCGATTACTATCCAGATCATCGGAACGCTCCCGACAGGCAAAGCTTTACTCCGAAGTGCGGCGAAAGTGGGCGACCCAATCTATGTGACGGGTCGACTGGGCGAGAAGAAAGTTCGGCCGACTCCACGGATTCATTTTGCTAGCCATCTCCTCCCGCTTGCGCATGCAGCGATTGATATTTCAGATGGCCTCACCCAAGACCTCTCACATATTTTAAATGCATCACACTGTGGGGCAGTCCTTGATCTTTCGTCTCTTCCGACACATAATTTGGATGCGGCTTTATATGGTGGAGAAGATTATGAATTGTGTTTTACCGCGCCTCTCTCTGAGCATGAGGCCTTGGTGAAGATGGCCCTGGAGACGAACACGCCGCTCAGCCGAATTGGCGAGATTGTGCAAAAACCGGGATTGTGGCAAGTTCACAACCAAACCTGGACTCCCCTCAAAGTTAAAGGATACCAACACTTTTAAATGAAAATCCTCATCACCCGCCCTGAACCCGAAGCCACACAACTTGCGACGCTGCTGCTTCAGGATGATATTGAGGCACGGGTGTTACCGCTTCTCCACATTCGATTTCTGAACCAGAACCCTGCACATCAAACCCTCACGCCAAGCGATGCGCTGATCTTTGTCAGTAAAAACGCTGTCTCTGCCTATCCTCATCCTCCTATCGAAAACGCTTGCTTTGCTGTGGGCAAAAGCACGGCAAAGCTTCTCACTGAAAAAGGATTTGACTGCGTCCTCTACCCGACGGATGGAGAAGGTTCTGAAGCCCTCCTCGCGCTACCAGAACTCCAAGTCGTAAAAGGCCGCCACTTTACGATTGTCTGTGGCGTGGAAGGCAGAGAAGTCCTCGAAAAAACTTTAATCGATCGCGGCGCGCTTGTCTCTCATTTGATTACGTATCAAACTCACTTCCGGCCGATTGAAGAAAAAGACCTTACTTTGCTTCATGAGCATTACGATCTCATCATCACAACAAGCACACATGGACTTGGATACCTTGCTAAAATTGCAGATCAACACGCTCCTGATTTAAAGCGCCGTCCTGTTACAGTTTTGGCGGGGAACATGCTACAATCCGCACTCACTCTGGGCTTTGAATGCCCCCTCCTTGTGCGCACTTTTCAAAATCAGGACCTCCATGAATTTATACGACACCCAGAATCAAACTTTAATCCTTGTCAATGAACAAGATGAAGAAACCGGCCAACTTTCCAAAATGGCTGTCCATGAACAAGGCCTGTTGCATCGGGCCTTTTCTGTCATGCTCTATCGCCGCAATCCCAAAGGCAAACTCGAATTCTTGCTCCAAAAACGCCATCCTGCTAAATATCATTGTGGCGGCTTTTGGACGAATACCTGCTGCGGCCATCCGAGTCCGGGCGAAACGGCGCTTGAGGCAGCCACGCGGCGTTTATTTGAAGAAACAGGGATTGCGGGCGATTTAACGCCAGCAGGCACATTTCGGTATGTTGCACGATTCGCCAATGGCTTAACCGAACATGAATTGGATCATGTTTTTAGCGCGCCCTATCAAGATATGCCAAAGGATTTTAACCGTACCGAAATCACTGAAATGAAATGGGTATCAGAGCACGCCCTGGAAACGGCTCTCCTTGAAACGCCTTATCTTTATACCCCTTGGCTTGCACAGGTGGTCCAATTTGTGATAAAATCCGCGGCCATTTAATTACCCTCAAGGAACACTCATGACCACAGAACGCACGCTTTCGATCATTAAACCCGACGCGGTTGCCAAAAATGTTATCGGTAAAATTTTAAGCCGGTTTGAAGACCAAGGCTTAAAAATCGTTGCAGCCAAAATGGCCCATCTTTCCCAACAAGAGGCTGAAGCCTTTTATGCTGTTCACCGGGAGCGCCCTTTTTATAATGATCTCGTAAAGTTCATGATCTCCGGCCCCGTGTTCATTTCCGTCTTAGAAGGGGAAAATGCAGTCCTTCAAAATCGAGACCTGATGGGCGCAACCGATCCCCAAAAAGCAGCACCGGGCACCATCCGCAAAGACTTCGCCGATAGCATTGATGCCAACGCCGTTCATGGCTCAGATGCCGCTGAAACCGCACAGGCCGAAATCGCGTTTTTCTTTCCGACGCTTTCTTGAAAACCAATCTCGCAGAGTTAGACCATGAAGGCTTAAAGGCCTTCTTCGTCTCAATCGACGAGAAGCCTTTTCGCGCCCGGCAAATCCTCCAATGGATTCATCAGCGCGGCGTGACGGATTTTAGTAACATGACGGACATGAGCCGAGAGCTCCGACACAAACTCACGGATCAGGCAGAGATTACCTTCCCTAAAATCATGCTGCGCAAGCCCTCGCAAGACGGAACGCAAAAATGGTTGATGCAAATGAAGGATGGCAATGCCATTGAAACCGTTTTCATCCCCGAAGAAAACCGGGGGACGCTCTGCATTTCCTCACAAGTCGGCTGCATCCTCACCTGCACCTTTTGTTCAACTGGCACGCAAGGCTTTAACCGCAACCTCTCGACGGCTGAAATTATCGGTCAACTCTGGGTCGCCGTGCGGGAACTCTCAGAGCAAAACGGTCATCACGATCGCAAGATTACTAATATTGTGATGATGGGCATGGGCGAACCTTTGCTGAACCCGGGCAATGTGTATCCCGCCCTGCGCTTAATGTTGGATGATTGTGCCTATGGACTCTCAAAACGCAAAGTGACCGTGAGCACCTCCGGAATTGTACCTGAGATGTACGAATTGAAAACGGCCTGCCCCGTCTCGCTCGCCGTGTCCCTCCATGCACCGAACGATACGCTACGCAATGAAATTGTACCGATCAATCGCAAATACCCCTTGTCTCAACTCATGCAAGCCTGCCGAGATTATGTGGGCCATGACCCCCATAAAACCATCACATTCGAATATGTGATGCTCCAGGAAGTCAATGATTTCAAACATCACGCCGAAGAGTTGGTGACGCTCGTCCAAGGCCTGCCATGCAAATTCAACCTGATTCCGTTCAATCCCTTCCCCGGCACGCGCTACACGCGTTCGAGTAACAATCGGATTCATGCGTTTAAAGACATCCTCGAAAAAGCAGATCTCATCACCACCATCCGGAAAACGCGTGGCGATGATATCGACGCCGCCTGCGGTCAACTCGTCGGAGAAGTCAAAGACCGCACTCCCCGGCAAGCCAAGTTTTTAAGACAGAACGCCAGTTGATTTGAGTAAGGCGTCGATATTGGGCTCGCGTCCCCGAAACGCGATAAAGAGTTCCAGTGCATCGCGCGCGCCCTGATCCCAAAATCGTTTCCCGAAATGCCTCGCCCGCGAGCTTGAAATCACGGATTGCATTTTCAATGACGAAATGGTCATAAGTTTATAGGGTGCATCCAACTACTTAACGCAACTATTAATAATGTAACGTCGTTGTTATAATTGTTAATTGTTACCTCTAAATTAAGAGGAGAAGTAGTTGTGAAATTAACAGATAAAGAAAGATGTAAAATTGAGGTTTTGCATCA
>JBMDXV010000149.1:0-8258 GCA_048594525.1 Gammaproteobacteria bacterium
TGATGCAAAACCTCAATTTTACATCTTTCTTTATCTGTTAATTTCACAACTACTTCTCCTCTTAATTTAGAGGTAACAATTAACAATTATAACAACGACGTTACATTATTAATAGTTGCGTTAAGTAGTTGGATGCACCCCTTAATGAAATGAGTATATATTAAACGCTACAAGTGTGCAAGAAAAAATCAGCGCTTTTAATGAAATGAAGATTATTTGGTACGAAACTTAATCCGGGCTTTTGATAAGTCGTAAGGGGTCATTTCTACTGTAACGCGATCTCCCGTCAAGATGCGAATATAGTTTTTACGCATCTTCCCTGAAATGTGTGCAGTGACTACGTGACCGTTGTCGAGTTGAACGCGAAACATGGTATTCGGCAAGGTGTCAATGACCACGCCTTCCATTTCAAGTTGTTCTTCTTTTGACATAAATAATTGAGGTTGTTGGAAAACCAGCGCATTCTGCCCCATCTCATCTTTGAATGCAAGGTCTTTGGAAAAATGCCATAATACCTAAAACATTCCATGCAGGCTATTTTGGCTGAAATTCATCTTTTAAAACTCCAGGATTTTCGTAATTTTTCTCATTTCGAACTCCCCTTCAAGCCTGGCGTCAACGCGATTATCGGCCCGAATGGCTCTGGTAAAACTAGCATTTTGGAAGCCTGCCATTTTTTGGCCTATGGCAAATCTTTTCGTTGCAAAGAGCTCAATCGAATGATCCGCCAGCATGAAAAAACCTTTACTTTATTCGCTGAAGGCACGAATACGAACGAGGAATGGAAAATCGGAATGCAACGCAGTAGCCACGAATCGATTAATCGCTTAAACGGTAACTCTTCTAAAAACTTGAGTGAATGTGCGGAACTTCTGCCTTTACTACTGATCCAGCCTGAGAGTTTTCAACTCATATCGGGCGGCGCCAAGCTGCGACGCCAACTCTTAGATTGGGGCGTCTTTTACCACTATCCCGAAAGCCGCCCCCACTTTAATTTAATTCGCCGTGCCTTGAAGCAAAGAAATCAAGCCCTCAAGCAACGGGCTGCCCGAGAACACATCAAGCTATGGGAAACCACCTGTTATGCAAGCTGTGAAGCGCTCGACCAGTTCCGCCATCACTATGCCACGCTCCTCACAAAACAGACGGTAAAGCTTCTCGCGGATTTTGCAGATCAACATCACTTGCAACTTGAATATGAACGAGGCTGGCCTATGGATCAAGCACTCTCTGAAGTATGGGAACGCAGCCTCCAACAAGACCTGCGCTCAGGCTATACTGAATACGGCCCCCACCAGGCAGACCTGAAAATCAGGGCCCGTAAAAAACCCGCTAAAGACATCCTCTCTCGCGGTCAACAAAAAACCTTCATCTGTACGCTAAAGCTTGCCCAGGGCTTAATCTTCCAGGATTTAACAGGGCGCTCTCCGATTTATCTCTTTGACGATTTAATGTCAGAGTTGGATCAACACCACCGCAAGCACCTCGCCCATTTGATTGAAATGCAAAACTGCCAGGTGATTTTAACCAGCATTGAAGAAGACCCTCTCTTTTTAAAACTTGTCACCTCGTCAACCCGCCTCTCCTAAAAGCTAAATTGCCCCTTATTTAACCGATTGTGATTGTTCATGATTTTACGGACGATCTGAAGCTTACTCTCAGCTTACCCACAGGCTTTTCCCCTAAATTTGGGGGTAAGTGTTTTTCAATAGCTGCCGTGAGGCGCGCTTACTGATTCCGAACAGCCTTACTAAATAAACTCGGACACCGGGCTTCTGGGTCATATTTTTCCTTGAGTCGCTGGTAAGCTTCCCCGCCATAAATCGCATCAAATTGTTCTTCAGACATAAAGCTCGAAGAATACAACATCTTGAGTCCTCCCCATTTAAAGCACAATTGATCTATATTTTGGGTGGCCGCGAAAGATTCGCCTGCTGTTTTAATATAGCAATAGCAGCCCAAGTTGAAATACAACTCATCCTTTCTGACAGGATAAAGGCTAGGTGAGGATTTTGGAGTAATCGGAAGCGCCACCCAGGGCAGGCCTTGCAAATCCACTTGAGCCATCACTTCGCTGATAAATTTTTCGGCGTGCTCCCAGGGGATTTCCCAGTCTTGAATCAAGGGTTCCTCTTTGGGTTTGGACGGCCAGGGAAGTTTTTTTAACAGTCGATGTTTGAACTGGGTGTATCGTTTATAAAAACCGGAATTGCGGCAAGACCGCGGTGCACAGGCACGAAAAAGCTGATAGAAAGTCGTGTCAGGAAAGTTCCAGAACCATTCCGGATCATAACGAAAAATATAATCTTCCGTTTTAAGATAAAGCGCATTCTCACGTGCGAGCGCCTGATAGTAAACTCCCCGATAAATATCAAAACAAGGCGTGTGAGGCTCTTCAACCAATTCGCCACGCGTTAAAAAATAACGCTGATCATTAAAAAATAAGCCTTCGAGGAAATCCTCTTTTTGCAGTTTGATGGCTTCTTTAAATGCAGACAAATACGCTTGAAGATTCGTGAACAGCGTATTCGTCACTTTGACATAAGGCTTAGCAGGATAGAGTTTAATTTTGGCGCGCAGAATATAACCCAGCGTCCCGTAAGAGTTGGGTAAGGCACGGAATAAATCTTGATATTCGTTATCCGCGGTTGCAACAACCACTTCTCCTGTGGGCAAAAATACTTCTGCCTCCACAAGGCTATCGTGAACAAACCCATACTTGAAACCGCTTGACTCAATGCCAATACCCACAATCGCGCCTGAAATCGTGATATGTTTCAGCTCCGGTGCAACTTGGGGTAAGAAACCATGCTTGAGCGTAAACCGAACGATTTCTTCAAAGGGCACGGCCCCCTCGACATCGAGAATCTTCTGCTCCTCATCAAGTCCTAAAATGTGATGAAAAGGCTTCAGCGACAAGGTCGATTTTTGATTTTGCCTCGTCCAGGAATAGCGAAACAAATTCGATGCCGAGCGCTTTGCGGCTTTTAAGGTCTCCGGTGGGTTTTGCCTAAACTTCTCAATCAGTTCTCTTTTACGCGCTGCATAACTTGGGTGGGAATTCATGGGCTTGCACTCACTTAAAAACTACGGTAAATTTTGCTTAAAATAACGAACTTTACACAGGAATACAAGTCAAATATGGCCACTACCCCTTATGAAAGCTTAATTACGGCGTATCTTGATAACGCAGGGATTCAATTAAACGGAAGCGAGGATACGGATATTATTGTACACGATGAGCGTTTTTTTAAGCGCGTGATTTCAGAAGGCTCGTTGGGGCTCGGGGAGTCCTATATGCAAGGCTGGTGGTCGTGTCGCAAGCTCGATGGCTTTTTCCATAAAATCCTCCTCACCGATGCCGAAGAGAAAATTCGTAAAAACCTCAAAAACATGAGCGTGGTGCTTTTAGCGCGATTGCGGAATCAACAAACGCAGGAAAAATCACTCCGGGTTGCCGAGCAACACTATAATCTTGATAATGCTTTTTATCGGGATATGCTGGGCCCGACGATGAGTTATACCTGCGCCTATTGGAAAGACGCCACCACGCTTGAACAGGCCCAAGAACAAAAACACGATTTGATCTGCCGTAAGCTGAATTTAAAGCCCGGAGAAAAAGTTCTGGAACTCGGCTGCGGCTGGGGAGGCTTTGCGCGCTTTGCCGCAGAGCACTATGGCGTTCACATGACCTCCATCAATATCGCAAGCGAACAGGTGAAGTATGCGCGGGAGGTCTGCCGGGATTTCCCTGTTACGATTATCGAATCGGATTATCGTGAGGTCTCGCGCTACAATCCTCAAGGCCTGCAGTTTGATAAAATCGTCAGCATCGGTATGTGTGAGCATGTAGGCTATAAAAACTATGAACACTTTTTAAGTGTGGCTGCGCAAAACCTTAAGGAAGAAGGCTTGTTTTTATTGCATACGATCGGAGGCAACAAATTTACCACGAAGTGTGACGCCTGGACAAATCACTATATTTTCCCGGGCGGCGTATTGCCTTCAATTCAAGGCCTAGGCAAGGCGCTTGAGAATCGCTTTGTCATGGAAGACTGGCACAACTTCGGTGCGTATTATGATCCCACCCTTATGACCTGGTATCAGAATTTTGTGACCCACTGGGACGAACATAAAACGCGCTTTGACGACAGGTTTTATAAGATGTGGACTTATTATTTATGCTCCTGCGCCGGAATGTTTCGGGCCCGGGCGGCAGAGCTTTGGCAGCTTGTTCTCTCAAAAGGAGGGATGCCCGGCGGGTACACATCGGTTCGCTAAGTTCTGGGCTTTTCTTTAATCCGACATAAGGGAGAAAGGTCACAATAGAGGCAGGCCTTCTCATGAATAGGCGCGACATCCAACCGTCCTTCTTTAAACTCAGTCGCTAAGTGTTCAAGCTGCGATTGCCAGGTGGCTGTTTGGCTCTCCCAAGACGCGTCTCTCAGAGGTCGCACCCGTTGGAATGCCGCATCTTCCCGAGCGATGATTCCGACAAAATCCATTTTCCCGACTTTCAAACTTCCGAATGCGGCCCCGATCGCCTTGTTTTTCGCAACGTATAACGGCAATTGAGGATCAGAGAGACGCTCATCAAACCAGCCTTTTTCTGAGATTTCTCCGGTCTTATAATCGATAATCAGGCGCCCGCCTTCAATCTCATCAATCCGATCCATGCGGAGCCGAAACGGCAAGCCCCCGAGTCCGATCATTTCTTTCACTTCTGATGCGAGAACGCGAAATGGCGGACGCTTTGCCTCAAGCTGAAGCCAGGCCGCAATGAGATCAATAAGCCGCTGCCTTTCCAATTGGCGAATCAAAGGGCGGCGCATCGGGATATGACTTTCCCGCAAGGTTTCGTCAACTTTGGTGGCAATGAGTTCCGCGCGACCCTCCGGCATTAAAGCAAGGAGCGCCTGTTGTGATCCCAACTGAAGCCAAATTTTTTCAAGTACCGTATGCACGAGTTGCCCCTTTTGCATGGGACTCAAGACGTCCTGCCCGGGCGCTTGGGCTTTCACGTCTAAGCGAAAATGGGCGAAGGCTTTGAAGGGACACTCTGCTTGCTCTTTTAACAGCCGACTACCTCCTTTCATTGTCAGCATTTCAGCTTGTGATAAGGGGATATTGTCCTGTTCCTCTTCTCGCCACTCGCTTTCGGGATACAAAGCAAAACCAAGTTGACTGGCGGGGGATAGAGGTACTGCTTGCATCGCAGGCGCAGCGATGGACACTAAGCCTCGGCTCAATTGCCGTTTTTCTCCCCGCACTTCGCTCACAAAACTCGCATAGACTGTTTTGCCGTGCGTGATCGCGTGCAACAAATTCGCGCCATAGTGATACTGGGCCTCGATGCCAATCGGTACGCCATATTCTGCCAGCAATACTTTGGGCAAAAACAAAGGCGAACCCTGAGGACGCGGATAATGCGTACGATCCGCAGCCAAAAGCCACACGACATCAACGGGAAGCGACGCGGCTTCTAAAGCACTGACGATATGGAGATCGGCCTGCTTTACTTTTTCTTCCGGGAGGGATACAAATTCGGCAGCTTGAAGAAAGGTTTCTATAAAATGACAGGCTTCAGCGGGATCAAAATTAATAAACTTCATCCAGGCTTGAAACCATTTTGCCTCCTGAACCGTGGGATCAATATAGAGAAGATATTTTAAAACCTGCGGCAAAGACGTAACACGCAGTATATTCTCCCGCAGCGTATCATCCAGCATGAGGCGCCGCGCCGTATCTTCTCCCCAAAACGGCGAAACAAGTACGCGGCTCATCAGTGTTAAGTCTTGCGAGGTGAAGGTTTCGAAGAAATCTCGAATAAAATTAAATTGGGGCGTATCCACCACGGCCTGTCCTTTGGCACAGCTTATTTTCATGGGGCTTGTACGGCTTTTTAATAATCGGTGAATCACCTTCCAAGAGAGTTCTGACGGCTGCACAACGAGCGCAAAAGTCTGTCGGGGTGAGGCTTGCCATAAGTGCTCGATCGCTTGTAATGCAGCGAGAAATTCGCTTTCCGCTGTTTGAGCCTGGGACACATAGACTTCAATCTTCGCCTCATTCAGTTCAGTTTTTGAAAATTCCGGACCAGAAAACAGCTTTTGATACAAAGGCGGAAAATCAACAAAACCAAATAATTCGAAACCTTGATCGGATAAATCAAGCCCCCCCAATGCCTCTAGAAATGTCGGCTGTTCCTTTTGCAGAAATCCTTGCAAAAACCCTCGAAAGAGTTGGACTTTTTCTTCCTTAAATGCAGTAAGTCGCGCTATTGGGATTTCATAGAGCAGCATGGTTTTAAACGCCTCCCGGCAGGCGATCGCCCAGGCTTTTTTGTTAGAAAACGATAGTGTTTCCACAAGCTCAAGCCACCGTGTCTCTTCTGCAAAATCACTTAACACACTCACACCGCTTTGTTTTAACTGATCTTCACAGATTCGGCGAAACGCTACCGCAGGAATCCCTCTTTCTCGGAGAAGTCTCGCTTGGTATTCCGTGGCGGTGAGCACACGCTTTTTCACTGCTTTTCTACTCCAACTTGGTTATACTTGCTATTCTAAATCACAGCCTTCAGATTGACGAGCCATGCGACTACAAGACCGCCTTTTCCTTTTATTGCAGCATCTTCTCCCTCAGCATGGGCTCTCTCGCTTGATGGGACGCTGTGCCGAGAGCGAGCGGGTCTGGCTCAAAAACCTGCTCATTCGGGCAGCCATTCGTCGCTTTCGCATTGACCTTCAGTCTGCTAAAAACCAAGACCCCTTGAGCTATAAAAGCTTCAACGCGTTTTTTACGCGTGAGCTCTCAGCACCCGCAGCTTCTTTATTTCCTGAATTGCCTAAAATAGGCTCTCCTGCTGAAGGGATTGTGAGCCAACTCGGTGCCATCCAAAACGGGGATCTCATCCAAGCCAAAGGCCGGATGTATCGTATTGAGTCCCTGCTTGCAAAGCATGCCTCGGCTCCCGCTTTTGTGAAGGGTCAATTTGCCACCTTGTATTTGGCTCCTCATAACTACCATCGTGTACATTGTCCGGTCGCAGGCCACTTAACTGAGATCACTTATGTCCCCGGTCGCTTATTTTCAGTCAATCTCCTCACTGCCGATCACATCGATGGGCTGTTTGCCCGGAATGAACGTATGATTTTTCACATCGATACCCCCGCAGGCAAAGTGGCCCTTGTGATGGTCGGCGCGATGCTGGTGGCCGGAATGAAAAATCCTTTTACCACCTGGACGCGCCAAGCCATGCGCTCCCTGCAACACAAGCGTTTCGAAACACCCGTCCCCTTGACCATCGGAGAGGAATTAGGCTATTTTGACTTTGGTTCGACTGTGGTGCTGTGCTTTGAAAATCCCGCGCTCACCTGGACCCTTCCTGCGGGTTCCTCAGTCACCTTGGGTCAGTTGATGGCCTGTTATTGAAGTTGAGGAACAACAAAAACTTCATAGATTAGCCAGGACAAAAGAGAGGCACACAACATCACAATACTCAAAGGCATGGCGTTGTTGTGAGGTAAAGTGCTCATCAAGGCGGCCAGAACCGCTGCGCCACAGATTTGCATGAAGCCATATAATGCGGCTGTAAATCCCGCAATATGTCCAAAAGGCGTAAAAGCCGTTGCAAACGCATTAGGAAAAATAAAGGTTGATCCAAAATAAAAAAGAATCAATGGAATCACAATCGCAAAGACATGCGTGCTCAAGAACACTTTACCCGCAAGCATTAAAAAAGCAGAAACAATCATGATTCCCCATCCTGTTCTCAGCATGAAAGGCATACCCAATCGTGCAACCAGTTTACCGTTGAGGCGCCCGCCCGTAGCGAAAGCAAAGGCACCAGCAAAAAAATTAATCCAGCCAAAAGCAACAGGGCTCAAGTTTAAATTACGAATCAATAAGATCGGGCCAGTAGTCTGCCAAGCAAAAACGGCACCATAGCTCAAAAAAGTCGCTGAAGTCATTCCCATGAAAACTCGATTCTTTAACAAGACCAAGTAAGTGTTTTTAATATAGAGAGGTCGGATTTTATCTTTGTGATGCTGAAGGCTGGTTTCCTTAAAACCATAAAAAATAGCTGAAAGCGCAAACAGCGTATAAAATACCATAAAAACAAAATTAGCGCGCCAACTAATACCAATTGCAAGATAACCTAAGGTGTTACTAACCATTCTCTAGTGCATATGGATTTGACTAAATCGATTTGTGTAGAAAAATAGTTCCAGGCAAAACAGACTCTATCTACAATC